>NZ_JADYWQ010000022.1:0-55298 GCF_015864725.1 Pseudoalteromonas sp. NSLLW24
TGGCGGAGTGGACGGGACTCGAACCCGCGACCCCCGGCGTGACAGGCCGGTATTCTAACCAACTGAACTACCACTCCATATTTCCGTTGCTGTTTAGGTCTCCCTGACAGCGGCGTGAATAATACGAACCAACCCCTATTTCGTCAAGGGCTTTTTTGTTTTTTTATAGGTTTTTTAGTCATCTGTCATCGAAAGGTTTAAAATTTCACCTGATCTGTCATTTTTTGAGCCATTTTTACCGACTTGATTTTTTTCTGTGTCGGCAACATCACCTTCACTTGTTTTCTTTTTCTTTAAAAAAGGCAGCTTCACTTTAAATTTAATCGGTTTTTTCTGAACAAATATACGAATTAACAACCAACCGAGTAATAAAATGAGCGTATTGCAGCCTACAATTAAACTAATAATTGTAGATGTGGCCATTTTTTCTTCAACAGGCTCACTCTCAATCATTTTATCTGGCGTAATAATCGTTGCCGGATCAATTTCGGGCACCGCTTCTATGGGTCGTTCTATCTCAAATTTATACGTTGGTAGCGTTGCCATAAATTCACGACCATTAATATTAGTGCCAAAAACAGACAGTTCAACACTATATCTACCCCAATCATAATTTTTAACACTAAGTTGTCGTGAGTCTTTAGCAGCAGCATCTATGGTAAACATTTGCTCTTCGTTATTGGGATAGTAGATTTTTCCCTGGATGATGACTGTTTCGGGCTTAACAATACTTGGGTCTATATTTATAGTTAACAGATGCTCGTCTGTGTCTTGCTCTGCTAACGCGACTTCGGTTACAAAAGGTGGCTCGTGCACTTCTATTGTATTTTGCACAATGCGACGCTGCAGCAGAGGTGTTGCCACGTAAAGCTCTGGTGTCCATTCACCCGCAGGAAAATCTAAAGTAAACTCGCCAGTAAACACACCATCTTTAGGGCGCTCATCAAATCCACGTCCATCGTCTTTAAATTCCGCTACTTCTTGAATGCCTGCGCCAAAGTTAGCAAAGTTTTCATTGTTGGTACTTACAAAGTCAACATTAAGGCTAACAACATCTCTAAATAGGTTTGTGTTAATTGGCTCACCGTCATTTAGTATTTTTCCGGTGATTTTTATTGTCTCCCCCCTAAACAACATTGAAGGAAGAGGCTCTGCTTCAAGAGATATCTCGCCTAATACAACTATTCTGCTGTCGGGTAAAATACTGCCTATTACTTGCCAAGGACCTGCCATAGGTTTTTTTATGGTTACTAAATCGTAGCTGAGTTCATCAAACCAATCTAAGTTAGGGTTTTTAACTGAGTCAGTAGCAAAGTACTTACTGCCATCGGGCCTCACTAAAATAACAGCAGGTGCACCTGATTTTCTAAAAAAAAGCAGTGTTATTTCATCTATTTTGCTATCTATGCGAAAACGATTATCAAGTAAAGGGATCTCATTTTGATGCCCATCGCGCTTGAGCACTTCTACTTGTTTTACGCCATATGCATTGCTAGTAAATAAACTAGCGGCACATAACGCTGTTACAAAATACATCGTTTTCATTAAATCGCCTTATTCAGCGCGCCATATGCACTGGCCGCCTTCTTTGTTTACAAGATCTAATCGTGCTTCGTGTGCGCTTTGCTCAGCGTCGCTTGCTCGTAATACAACTAATGGGGCTCTATCACTATTTAAACGCTTTATACCGCCCTTCTGTTGCTCGCTGCCGTCATCTTTATTTTGATTCAAATTTAGCTTTGTTTGACCACCCGTCATGGCAAGGTACACATCGGCTAAAATCTCAGAATCCAGTAGCGCGCCGTGAAGCGTTCGTTTACCGTTATCTACATCGTAACGACGACATAATGCATCAAGGTTGTTCTTTTGACCTGGATGCAAATCACGCGCCATTTTAAGCGTGTCGAGAACTTGACAAAAAGTATCTGTTTTAGGGTAGCCCTGATTAAGCAGCGCAAATTCGTTATCCATATGACCAACATCGAACGGGGCGTTATGAATAACTAACTCTGCCCCTTCAATATAGTCGAAAAACTCTTGGGCAATTTGATGAAACAACGGTTTATCACGTAAAAATTCGTTAGTGATACCGTGAACGTCGATTGCTTCTTCTTCGCTTGGGCGTTGTGGGTTTATATAAACGTGAAAGTTATTGCCTGTTAAGCGGCGATTTACTAACTCCACACACCCAATTTCTATAATACGGTGCCCTTGTTTAGGGTCTATGCCGGTGGTTTCTGTATCTAAAACTATTTGTCTACGTGCCATATCGAATTTAGCCTGATTCTGGTATCTTTCTATAATCACTTTATTGTACATAAGATCAAGGTAAAACAGTGCAAAAAACCGTAGAGATTTACACCGATGGCTCATGTTTAGGTAATCCAGGCCCCGGCGGTTATGGTATTTTTATGATTTATAACGGCCACGAAAAAGAAATGAGCCAAGGTTATAAACTCACAACGAATAACCGAATGGAAATGCTCGCGGCTATTGTAGCCCTAGAATCACTCACTCGAGAATGCGAAGTAAATCTAACAACCGATAGCCAATATGTTAAGCAAGGTATTGAATCGTGGATCACTAACTGGAAAAAACGTGGCTGGTTAACATCAGCTAAAAAGCCGGTTAAAAACGTCGATTTATGGAAACGCCTAGATAAAGCCTGTAGCGAGCACAATGTAACCTGGAAATGGGTTAAAGGGCATAGCGGCCATAAGTACAACGAAATAGTTGACGATTTAGCGCGCGATGCCGCTGGCAGTAAAGATTTACTAGAAGATGTAGGCTACCAGCCTTAATTTATTCAAAGCTAGTTGTTATACCAATTTTATTAAAAACATGTTCATTCTATCGCATTAAATAACTCACTAACTGCGTTAAAAATTATTCATATAGAACAACTATATGTCACAATTTTCGCCTTGTTAATGTGCTATTTTCTTAGCGCTATAATAGATCACTTATTTAATGCAATTGGTATTATTTTCTTGCTCGCACGATTTAAAGTGTTGCTTTGACGTTTGTCTAAGCCCTGCCCCTTTTACTGGCGCAAACTGCGGCCTTGCATGCCACTTAGGTTTTATTGGCGTAAGTGGCGCAACTCTTTTTCGTGCCACCAGCATATAAACACTGCCCATCGGTTTTAAATACTGTTTTGCAAAAGTCCGCCAAAACTCAAACCTTGATAGCCTATTACCTCTTGCCAGTGATGAATAAATAAAACGTTCGTCACTTACAATTTCAAAACCAAGTAAGTTTAGCCAATCTTTAACCCTCGCAGGTGTAAAAAAGCGCCCCGTCCATGGTAATTTCTGACCACTAAAAGGCAGCATTTGTGCAAGTCCGCACAAACTAAACGGATTAAATCCCGTAATTACTATATAGCCGCCCGGAATAAGTGTGCGATGTGCTTCTCGTAAAATGTGATGTGGGTCTGAATGATACTCTAAGCAGTGACTTAGTATGCATGCATCAATACTGTGCTCGTAAAATGGCAGTTCATCTATGTCAGCAACTACCCCAGTGTAAGGCCCAGGCTCTGCAACACACACTTGGTGTTTAATCGTACTTATACTTGTATTTAATTCGCCACTTAAATTACCTAGCTTAAGCATATGATAGCCAAACATACGCGGCAGCCATTGCTCCATTTTGCGTTCAATATCTTTGCGCAAATAATCCCCATGAGGAAACTGTTGCCACGACAGTGGTTTGGGTCCTTCTTGAAAACTAAGGGCTGGTTTCATTTTTTGAGCTCGTTATACTATGCGGTAAGTGTCACTTTATAGAGCAATTTACCATGGTGCAAGTCAAAGCAATTAAAGCCTTTTCTGATAATTACATTTGGTGTTTAACTACCGATAATAGTAACCAAGCATGGGTAGTCGATCCAGGCCAAGCACAGAGCGTATTAGCGTATCTAGCTGAGCACAAACTAACGCTTGGTGGTATTTTAATTACGCATCATCACTACGACCACACTGATGGCGTAGCTGCATTAGTTGACGCCTATCCAGATATATCGGTTTATGGCCCCGCAAATAGTCCATTTAAAGGCGTCACTCACGCACTCACTGATGGTCAAAGCATCAGTGTGCTTAATATTAACTTTAATATTTTGGCAACTCCTGGGCACACGCTTGATCATATTTGCTATACAAATGATGAACTTGCTTTTACAGGCGATACATTGTTTAGCGGTGGATGTGGGCGCTTATTTGAAGGCACACCAAAGCAAATGTGGGAATCGTTTAATAAACTAAGAGAGCTGCCTGCAAGCTGCAGTGTGTATTGCACGCACGAATACACGCAAGCTAATCTTGCCTTTGCCAAAGCGGTTGAACCACGTAACCCAGAACTCCTTGCGTACAGTAAAAAAGTAGATGAATTACGCAGTAATAACCAAATCTCCCTACCCACTTCTATTGGACAGGAGCTAAAAATAAATCCATTTATGCGTAGCGATTTGCCAACCATTACAGAGTTAGTGCCAGAAAAATTCATCTCGGTTACAAAAAACAATGAACCTTGGGGGAACTTTGCTAGTCTGAGACAGTTCAAAGACAATTTTTAATGCACAAACTAATACTTTAATATTTATTTTATTAGAATCATTAACTTAAGATATAGTGATGATTCTATTTCTGCGTTTTAAAAAGTCATTAAGTGGCAATGTTAACTCATAACAGGTAGTATTCGCCGAGTTTTTTACCCGATGTATTGGTATTTATGAATAAATCTCCCCTATTAGTAGCCTTGGCGTTAGCGCTAAGTGGTTGTCAAACTGTGACAACTCTAGACTCAGACTCTCAAGTCGCCACGCAAGCAAACCAACAACTCGAAGGCGCAAGTCCTAACGACATTAACAATGCATTGATGGTAAACGCACAATATCAGCAAGTTGACCCTGATGAGCAAGAAGCTCCCGTGTTTGATGATGTATGGGAGCGAATTCGCTACCAACTTTCTATCGAAATACCGCAAAACCGCCCTGTTGTTACTGAACGTAATTATTACGCTCGCCACCAAGCCTATTTAGATCGTATTTCTAAACGTGCAGAACCTTACTTACACTTTATCGTTGAAGAAGTAGAAAAGCGCGAAATGCCAATCGAAATTGCACTACTGCCTATTGTAGAAAGTGCATTTGACCCGTTTGGTTATTCTAATCGCAGCGCATCTGGCATTTGGCAGTTTATGCCTGCAACCGGTGAGCGATTCGATTTAAAACAAAACTGGTGGTACGACGGTCGTCGCGACATAGTGCAATCAACTCGCGCAGCACTTGACTACTTATCGTATTTACATAAAACACTTGAAGGCGATTGGCTAAATGCGATTGCGGCTTATAACTCAGGTGAAGGGCGTTTAATGCGCGCGATTAAAAAGAATCGTAAAAAGCATTTACCTACCGATTTTTGGTCTCTTGATTTACCAAGCGAAACAACAGCCTACGTACCAAAGTTATTAGCACTTGCCGATTTATTAAAACGCTCAGATGATTTTAACGTTACATGGCAACCAGTAATTAATGCACAAGTGGTTGAAGTGGTTGATGTTGGCTCTCAAATAGATTTAGCGCTTGCTGCTGATATGGCTGATATGACGCTTACTGAGCTATACAGATTAAACCCTGGTTTTAACCGCTGGGCAACTGATCCTAATGGCCCGCATTCTTTATTATTGCCTGTTGATAAAGCAGAGGAATTTAGCCAAAAATTAGCAAACACTGATATTAAAAACAGATTACGCTGGCAGCGTTATATTGTGGCTCGAGGCGACAGCTTATCGGTAATTGCCAAAAAGTTTACAACAAGCTCAAGTGCAATCCGATCGCTTAATAAACTCAAATCAAATACGATTAAAGTAGGCCAAGAGTTATTAGTCCCGCTTACTGATGGCGCTATAAATAGCGAGCATTTACCAAAGCAGATGCGTTTAGCTGCTAATAAAGCAACTCGCACAAAGCTTTCGCACACAGTTAAAAGTGGCGACACGTTATGGGATATTAGCCGCGAATATGACGTAACTATGGATGAGTTGGCTAAATGGAATAAGCTAAAGAAAAACTCTGTACTGCGCCTAAATCAAAAACTAACTGTGTATAAATCAGCTAATAAACCACAAGCAACGGCAAGCACCAACCGTACTATTACATACAAAGTACGCCGAGGTGATTCTCTTGCACGTATTGCATCTAAGTTTAATCTAAGCGTTAACGAAATTATTAAGTGGAATAATTTAGCCGGTCAAAAATACTTACAACCGGGCCAAAAGCTAAAACTTAAAGTAGATGTCAGAAGTAGTTAATTTATAAAACTATATTAAAAGTAAAAAAGCAAAAAGGAGCGCATGCGCTCCTTTTTTAATACCTTAAAGTTAAGGATTAAACAGGTAGTTTTTCTAGCCATACTTTTAACCAAGGCTCGGTTACTGGCCATGGTTCAAAATCTTCACATGCATCTATTTCTAGGCGGTTACCCACAGGCTTTGCTTGTAAATCGCGTAGTAACTCGTCAAAGCTACGCCCTGCGCCACAAAATGTATCGCCGTAGCATCTGTCACCCATTGCAATTACACCAAACGGTTTATCGGTAAGCATTGGGAAAGTGCTATTCATTGCAAAGTACAATCCTGCCAAATTACTCGGTACATCACCTTGGCCTGTTGTGGAGGTAACAATTAAAATATGCGATGCATTTTTTATATCATCAAGTGATGCTTCAGTAATTACTGTTGCAGTATGACCCGCTTGCTCTATTGTGGCTGCAACTTCATCGCTTAAACGCTCTGCACCGCCATTAACGCTGCCTACAAAAATACTAATATGTGCCATTAATAATCCTTTTCTTGCTCTGGCCAACCTAGCTGCTTACATATTTCAAGCATGTCTTCACCTAGTGGCGCTTTAATTGTTATTGATTCATTACTATAAGGGTGCACAAAACTAAGCTCTGTTGCAAATAACATTAGGCGTCTTAACTCAAAATGCTCCCTAAAAAATTGATTATGCTGATTATCACCGTGATTTACATCACCAATAATAGGCAGTGATAAGTGCTTTAAGTGTCTGCGAATTTGATGCTTGCGCCCTGTTTTTGGAAAACACTCAACCAACGAGTAACGCACTGTTGGGTACTTACCAATAGGAATAGGCAATGCAACTTGGTGCAAGCAATTAAACTGGGTTTGCGCTTCTTGCGGTGCTTTGTCTTGATCTGCAAATTTATCGGCTATTTTATCAAGTTCTTCTTTAAGCGGTTTATCTAGAAATACTGACTCTGGCGCAAAGCCGCGCACTAAGGCTAAATAGCGTTTAGCAATAGTACCTTCAATAAATAGCTGGTTCATATCGCGAGCAGCTTCAGAGCTCAGTGCAAACAGCAATACGCCCGACGTAGGTCTATCGAGCCTATGTACTGGAAATACATGTTGCCCTAGCTGGTCGCGCAACATTTGCATAGCAAACTGGGTTTCGTGTTTATCTAAAAACGAGCGATGCACTAATAAGCCTGAAGGCTTATTTATAGCCACATAGTTTTCATCTTGATACAAAATAGTCAGCTCGCCATATTCTATAGGCGCCGGACGCTCACTCATTTGGTTCTCCTAAAAAGGAATCAAGGGCTGTTAGTAATTCAATTATTTCATCGCTCCCCGCTTTATTCACAAGTGTCATTTGCGCCATAGGGGCAATAGCAAAGTTACGTGGCAGTGGTTGCTTGTGCGTTATTAATAGCTGTATTTTATCAATAAATACAAATTGTAACCACTGCTCAAACGCCATTGTATCGTGACAAAAAGGAGTATTTGAAAGCAGTGCATCAGCGTCTATTGGCTCACTTTGCCAAAGCGCGTGTTTTTGTAAAAGTGCCGTTAGCTGCACTAAATAAGTTTGGGTTTGCTGGTACATAACCACCCTCTTTTATATATGTAATGCAATTATACCCTGTTCCCTCATAGGCGGCTATGACGTATAATTAATGTAATTTTGCAGTAAAAACAGTTGAGAAAACAATGAGTGATCAAATAGCTACATTAGGTCAGCTTTTAGATGGTGCGGGTACTCAGTGGCGTGCTTTTGATATTGGCAGGCACATTACTAAGCTTGATAAAAAACAATTTTTAGCTATTGAACAAGCTCAAGTGCCTTACCCTTATCCTCTTGCTGGTCATGCTTGGCTCGCTATTCAATTTTGGGATACTAAAGCCAGTAAAGAACCTTATGTATGGTTTTTAAAGTTTCCACTTGATGAGCAAAGTATGCTTGTAAGTGCTAGTCGCGATCACTTTGCTGATATGGTTATTCAAGCGCTAGGCACTGAAATTACAGGTGAGCAAGCCGATGGAAAACTTGATAATAACCCTTATGTTTTTACACCAAACGCAAATAAATTAGCGGCATTTAACGCCCAAGTAAAAGTACTATTAAAACAGCCTGCGTCGCAATATTACGAGCATGCACAACTATACTTTAGCGGTAAAATTGGTTTTGATAATTGGCAAGGTGTTGCACTGCAGGGTATTGCCGATTTTGCACTACGCTTAGACAGCGATACAAACTTAAATAATTTGCAAAAAGCATGGGCGCATTTACCTATTGAAGTACTGCAACCACTCAGTGCCATGCTTGAACACGTTGAAATACCAACATCAATGAGTGAGTTACTTGTTGATTACACACAGACCGCAATTAGTAATAACGATACATTAGCTATAACCGCAGCACTAAGATCTGCATCAAAAGGTCAAGCTCAAGGGTTATGCGCTCAATTAGTTGATACTGTACTAAGCTCGCCGGTAAGGCACGACTCTGACGTGTTACTAACAATAGCTGGGCGGTGTTTTAAGCAATTAGAGAACCCTGAACGCTTACATGTATTTATGGATAATTGCGCACATCATCAAAAAATTGAAGAATTGTTTCCAAGTATTTTTGCTGACTTAGTTGCAATACCGACTATTCGCCCGCATTTATTAGGCTTATTACGTAAAGAAAATCGTAGCGAAACCCTCGCGCGTGCAATTGGAAGGTTATTCTCTTAAATGGCAAGTTTATGGACGTTCATACTTATTGGTAGTGTAATTTACTTATTTTGGCTTAACCGAAAGGTTGCTGAAGCGGCGAACGTTCATGCTAAACGTCAAAGTGAGCAATTGCAGGTGCAGTTGATGAGTGTTGCATGCACAAAACGCCGCTTTGGTTTTTTAAAGAACGGCAAGCCAGGCATCAAAAGTGAATTTATATTTGAATTTTCAAGCGATGGTGAAAATGCTTATCAAGGTGTGTTAATTATGGAAAATGAGTTTTTGAAAAGTGTGGTTGTTCCACCACATAAAATATAAAACTGAATATACTTTAAGAGTATTTGTCTTAAGTTGATAAACTTAATTCAACACAAAAAACTAAGGCGTAACTAAAGTTACGCCCCAATTGGACTGCATCCTGCTAGATATCCATTATCTTAAATCCGTATTATCATCCCCTGAACGAGTAAACAACCTTGTTTACCCTCACATTGCATCCTGCAATATCCATAGCCACCTTGGCAAACCCACGAAATCTATCGTTTGGCTACATACTGTAGCATCATCCCTGGTAATCCTTTTAAGTAGCTCCTGCCACTTTTTGCATCCTGCAATATCCATAGCCATCTTGGCAAACCCACGAAATCTATCGTTTAGCTACATCCCGTAGCATCATCCCTGGTAATCCTTTAAAGTAGCTCCTGCCACTTTTGCATCCTGCAATGTCCACTTGCCATCTTGGCCGTCCTACGTAAACTAACGCTCCTGCTACTTCCTGTAGCGTCATCCGTGATTATCCTAAAGTAACTCCTAGCTACTAAGTGCTTCATGCACTTCCTTATTCTTCCTTGTATCCGTTTTAGCTTGTCCTTTATGCTTCCTGCTAGCGTCTGCTATGTTGCCTATTCCGTATCCTTGGCAGTAACTCAATCATTGAGCTATGTCGTCTTGACAAAGAGAAGTTTAAAGCAATCAGGGGGGAGAAATAGGACTTAACACTAAATAAATAAACGTCACAAAAATGAAAAATAAAAATAAACTTTAAATAACAATAGCTTGAATCAAAAAAGGCTGCATATTAATAGCCTTTAACTGACAATGCTCACGATAATGTGAGATATATCTCACGGCCTTATGTCCGTTTGGGCGCATTGGTTTACATCATAATTTTAAATAGTTGGCTCAATTATTGATTTAAACAGTAACTCGCCCTCTACTTGGTTAAAAGTAAGGTGTTTAAATGCTTCAAACTTTTCGGTTTTAAAAAATTCAGTGTGTTCTTTACGCGTTACAAATACAGCCATCCCCGTTGACTCAGCGTTACATTTAACTAAATCATCAAGCCCTCGTAGTAAGTAACGACCAAACCCTTGCCCATGAAAATGTGGATCTACGGCAATAAAAGCTAAAAAGTAGTAATTGCCCTTCTCTTTAAGGGCATCTCTAATTGTTTGTTCTTTATCTATTAATTGATTTGTTTGTAAGTAGCCCGCACTCAGCATTAATTTTAAACGCCAGTGCCAATAACGCTGCGCTTGTAATTGGCTATTAGATTCAAATACACACGCTACTGCTTTTAATTTATCGTTGCGGTATAAACCAATTAATGGCTGCTTTTCTTGCCAAAAACTACTGAGCTCTTCGCGAATTAATGATCGTAATTTTTTTTCGTATACTGATTTATTTTCGTCATTGTAGCTAAGCATGTTTTGTAATACAGGATCGTCATGATAAGCCTGATAAATTAGGCTTGCTGCAGTGCTAATATCTTCTGCGGCTAAATACTGTACGCTGAACGTATCAGCTGGCGTGGTTACACTCATTGTATTTCCTTTATTATTTTAGCTGTAGACTGTTTAACTTTATACCTAACTATATACCTAAAATTATTAACCGTAAATTCAGCGAGAGTTTAACTAGCTAGGAGTAGAGTTAATCCTTAGAATAAGTTTTCATTCGTTTAAAGGAGCAATATCATGGATACGACTAAACACGACATCAATACACTATTTGCACAGCTTGGATTACCTAATTCTGATGAACAAATAGATGCATTTATTGCCTCACATGAATTAGAAGACACAACACTACTCCAAGAAGCTTCTTTTTGGGATGAGGCACAACAGCACTTTTTAGCTGAATCGCTTGCACAAGACGGTGATTGGAGTGAAGTAATTGACGAGTTAGATGTACGCATTCGTCAAAGTAAGTAATTTTATTTAATGTACCCTCCCTTATTTATTGCTAACATAGCATCTGCGCAGCATTTATATGCTGCGTATTTATTTTATTAAAGAGTTATATATCTAATGAATTCAGTTGTATTTGATGCAATTAAAGCCCTTCTTGATGAAGGAAAAACCCCTACTGTAGCACTAACTAAAAGCCGTTTGGCGCAACCGGTTCCTATGCCGATGATTATTGCAGCAGTAAGCCAATATAAAAACAATCCTGATTCAATAAATAACTTCATGAGAAACCCACAGCAGTCAGATAGTACTGAGCTTAAAACAAGTCAATTAGATAGAATTGAGCAAAAACTCGATAAACTTCTTGCACTGCTAGAACAAAAATAATTTGAGACTATAAATGTTCGTTGTTGATTTAACTTTTGATTGCTACCAAGACACCACCCTAGAACAAGCCGAACAAGCAATAAATCGCTTAGTAAATGCACTGCGTTTTAATGGTCAAATAATGGGCGAAGAATTTCCAACCGTTTTAAAAGATGGATTTTTTATTACCCGTGTAATGTGCCCTACTGAAGATGCAATGCACCCGCTAAATAACAGCCCGTTTGTTAAGCACAGTATCGAAAAGTTACATAGTGCGGGGCTACTTGCGCCAAAAGTAAAAGTGATTGGGCAAGATATTCACTCCAACGGCGCTGACTGCTGTAAAGAACCATCAAGTTATATTTTATACACAACCTATGTGCATACGTGTAGCCCGCTTTATTGTGGTGATGACTTTTTGCCTGTGCCGTTATTTCGTATTCCGGCAATTGCTAATGGTGACTATAAAACGCTTATAAAATGGCAAGAAGATTGGCAAGCCTGCGATCAAATTCAAATTAATGGCGCAACCCGTTGTGAGTTTCCGGCACTTGAAGAAATATCGAGTATCCAAAGCGACTTATACAGACGCGGAAAAGACATAACAAAGCGAATTAGTTTTTTAACTAAAAAGCCAACCTATTATTATTTATACCGTGTAGGCGGCGTAGATAAAGCGTCTGAACTTGAACGAAAATGCCCTAGCTGTCATGGCGACTGGAAATTACCTGAATCGTGGTTTAGGTTATTCGATTTTAGATGTGAGCCGTGTGGCTTAGTGTCTAATATATCGTGGGATTTTCAGTAACCATTAGGGCGTGTTGACCTTTGTGGATTGAAATTTGTTCAATCTAGGGGCGATTTAATCGCGGCGCGAGGTTTGTAACCTAGTGGGCTAAGTAAAAACCGAGCAACAAAGAGTAAATCGTCCCTAGAAAGAACCCAAAGGGCAGGCATGTTTGGCATTTATGCTTCGTTATCGCCTATTTATGGGGAGTAACCACACTACATAGGCTCTGCCTTGCCTAAAAACCAAACATACAGCTGCAAAATCAACCACGAAAGGTCAACACGCCCTAGTAATGGCTCTAAAAATCAGCTTAGTGATGACGCTAAGCTGATTTATTAAACACGTTTTAAACCTCTAATGCCTTTAAAAAAGCATTAATGTTAGGTGCAAGTACATGGTGTGTTTTTTTGCCTACGTGCTCTAAACATACTTCACCAGTGTGCACCAATACACTTACTAGTAAATCATCTTGATCTGTTAAACCAATAAATACCGTTTCTGGCTGCTTGAGCTTGCGTTTCATTAAAACGTGACCCGTTATATTTTGCTGTAACAAATTAAAATCTTCTTCGTTCCATGCTTGTAGTAATTCAACCTGATGCCCATCAATAACTGCTGAAATGCTTCCACCGTACATATGCCCATATAGCTCGCTAAGCTCTTTTGGGAAATCAAGCTCAAGTGCGCTGGCTAAATCATTAAGCGAACCTGCAGGTTGCTGACGCGCCCCCTGCCATTGAATGTTTCCTTGCTCGTCAACCTCACCAACTTCACATGGGCTTGGCCATTGTTCGTCGTGCGCAATAAGTGGGTACTTTGTAGTGTTTTTCAGGATATTTTCGCTAAATGTTTGATGAAGTTGTTCTATAAGCAATGCAACAGACATACTGTGAAACTCATTTAAATTAGATATAATGTCCCTATTGTAACTATTTAAGAGCAAACATGACAGATTACAGCAATTCTCCAGACCTTAAAGGTAGCGTATTAGGCCAATCTACTGAGTATGTAGATGTGTACACGCCAAGCTTGCTTTTCCCTATTGCGCGCAAACTAAATCGTGATGCTTTAAATATTGACGAAGCTGAGCTTCCATTTAAAGGCCAAGATATTTGGACAGGTTACGAGCTTTCATGGCTAAACGCTAAAGGCAAACCGCAAGTTGCCGTAGCCTTATTTACCTTTGAGTGCCAAAGCAGCCATATTATTGAGTCAAAGTCGTTTAAGCTTTACTTGAATAGCTTTAACCAAACCCGATTTGAAAGCATTGATATAGTAAAACAGCACTTAATTGATGATTTATCAAACGCGGTTAACAGCCCTGTCAAAGTGACTTTATATAATCCTGATGATTACAATTGCTTACCGTGTACAGCGCTGCCAGGTGAATGTATTGATGACTTAGATATTGAAATTAATAATTACGATATTGATGCTAATTCACTTAAAGCAAAAAGTGATAACGTAGTTACTGAAACGCTCTACAGCCATTTACTTAAGTCGAACTGTTTAATTACCTCACAGCCTGACTGGGCAAGTGTAATTATACGATACACAGGCGAGCAAATATGTCGCGAATCGTTACTGCGTTATTTAATTTCGTTCAGAACACATAACGAATTTCATGAGCAGTGTGTTGAGCGTATTTATAGCGATTTAACAACACAACTTAATATTAAAGAGTTAGAGGTTTACGCGCGTTATACTCGTCGCGGCGGGCTTGATATAAACCCGTATCGCTCTACGCATTATAACGATACGCCATTTGCAGTTAAAATTAATCGTCAGTAGTTTATTTTAAACTGAAATATGAGTATTAAAAAAGGAGCCTAGGCTCCTTTTTACATTTTTTAATTAACTTCGCGCTTAGTCGGTATGGGCATACCACACACATCAACGTAATTATGTGCTTTAACAAACCATGGTTCAACACGATTTTTACGAGCACTGATTAAGTTTTTAAACACAGATGAGTTTGTTTTCATCACTTTAAATATACTTTTATCGCTTTGTACATCGCCAAGAACTTGTATATTGGTAATTGGGTTAAATGCTTTTCCTTCAGTTGGTGTGCGCGCTAAACGGTTAAAATGCTCTATACCTTCGAGCACTCGACCAAATACCGTAATGTTTTTATCAAGGTAGCGCGGGCCTTGCCCTATCGTTACAAAAAACTCCGTGCTCGCACTATTTATGTCGTTATCGCGCGCCATTGCAAACACGCCACTACAATGCACTTGCCATGTTTGCGTATGTGCTGCATTTTGAGCTACTGTAAAGCCGTTTAAAAAACCCGTAACAGGCGCGTAACCATCGCCTTTTAACTCGGTAATTTTAAGTGGTTTGTTTGTTGTTAAATAAAACTCAGCAGGGACTGTTTTATCTGCCGTTTTAATTAACTTTTTACCCGAGCTGTCCCCGCCTTGCGCTACAAAACCTTCAACAAACCGATAAACGCTAGTATTTTTATAAAACCGTTCTCGCGCTAACTTTTTAATGTTTTTAACGTGCTTTGGGGCAAGCAGTTCATTAAGCTCAATGTACGCATCGCCCGTTGGCAGCGTTATCTTTAAAATATTTTGAGCGTTCACTACTCGCCAGTCATTATCTGTTGCACTAGCAATTACTTCACTCGCGCTCAATAAAGGTAGCTCTTGATTAGCAACATCATCACCGAGTTGTTGAGCACAACCGCTCAACAAAACACTAAGTAGAGCTGGCAATATAATTTTTTTCATCGCTTATATCCTTATAATTATTATAGTTTTGGTTATTCCCAATCAAACTTATATAGCACATCAACATTTTGGTATAGCCCGCTTGTTATCTCTATGTATAACTGTGAAAGTAACTGATATCGCACAGCCACTTCACTGAGCGAATCAAATACACCCACGCTATATTTAACTTGTAAGCTAGGTGCTACGTAACCTGATATTTCTACTTTGGTGCTATCACCACTACCTGATGAGCTTAAACTTACATCTGACAACCCAAAGGTTTCACCTACCTTAGAAACAACCCCTTCGCTGCGGCTAACACCTTGAGAGAGTAATAGCTGCGTAAGCATCGCATCGCTTGACGAACTTTCTCCATCACCTAAAGGTTGGCCATTAAGTAAATATGCAAGTGCTTGAGCTTGATCCATCGCAGGCTCAGAAAATATTTTAAGCGTTGGTTGTTCAACATTACCCGTGAGCGTAACTCCTGCAATGACACCATTTGCAGTCGTATCGGGGTTACGTATTGCTTTAATATTTAAAAATGGTTGTTCAATTGAACCGCTAAAACCTACTTGCCCGGTGCTGATTATTAAATCTTGCCCAAAGGCTAAGTAAGTACCTTCAATTAAGTTAAGCTCACCTGTGGCTATGATTGGCGCACCTTGACTCATTTTTATCGCTAAATCACCCGCAACTTTTGATTCCAAGCCAAACGACTCTACTTTTACATCGTTTTTAACAATCACTTTTAAATCTATGTCGTAATCAAACGGGACTGTTTTGGTGGTCTCGGTTTTTTGATCAACAATAATTTCATCATCGCTAACTTGCACCGCGCCCTCAGGAAGCTCTTCAATCATTATACGACCGTAAGGCACAACTACCTCACCAGCAAGCTTGAGTGCATTATTAGCCAAGCCTATTTTTAAATCCGGCGATACTTTAAAAGTAACCCCTTGCTGCGCGCGTACATAAAACTGCTCGCCAACTACAGCAACATTTACAGCAGGTTGCGCACCTTGCCAATCAACGTCACCGGTGAGATTTATTTTACCGCCTTGATTGTCGTTTAAGTTGCCTTTTATTGTGGCTGTTGCTTTATCAAACAATACATTTATATTTGATTTTTGCAGCGCTATAGGTAATTGCTCGCCCTCTAAACTAATATCGCTCACATTAAGCTCCCCATTTAATAAAGGATCTTTTAACGTACCTGCTAACGCCACTTTACCGCTAATATCACCTTTTAACTGTTCGAGGGTTTCAAGAAAAGGTTGTAAGTCTGAAAGGAGTATTTTATCAATATTAATGGTGCCATTAAGCGCTTGCGTATTTTGTATATCGTCGATATTAATTTGTGTATTAATTTTGCCTAATACACTTGATTCTAAATTAGCTTCAAGCTTGCCAATTTGAGAATCCGAAAACGCACTAATACTTAATGTTTCGATTGGTAATTTAAAACGATCTTCTTCCGAGGTTAGCACTGCTTCTAAGTCGCTAGAATCGATATTTGCGCGTAATGTTTTAAGCGCGCCGCTTTGCCAATTAAGTGCTACATCGCCAGCTATATTACCGCGAGTACGAATGCTATTAGGTAAAAAGTGCTTAAGCTCCTCAAGTGCTAAATTGCTTAGTTTAGCATTTAGCTGACCGAGATTTTTTGACTGCGCTAAGGTGTCTATGCATAATTTACTTTGCTCAGATGCCCAACAATGTGCACTTACATCAAAGTCGCCACTTTGTGTATTAACCATAATGGCAATATTTTTAGTATTACTAAAACTAAGCTTTTTATCGCTAAGCGTTACATTACTAAGCTCGCCATTCCAAGTGGTATTATTAACTTTGCCATTAACTTCAAGCTCTACACTGCCTTGCTCGGCATCTACAGATGCCGTAAGTTGGTGATCTGTTTTGTCGCCGCTAATATCAATTTTAACACTATTGATTTGTTGTTCGGCCACAAGCGCCGAACCAACACTTACCGAAACATCGGTTTGCCAATCGGCTGCGGTATCTAACTGCCCTTTTACTGATAATTTATTAATGTTTATTTCATCAAAAATAAAGCGATCGAGTATTAGTGCTAAATCAACAGAGGGCATTAACCTTTCCCCCCTTACTTTTAAATTTGCGTTGCCGTCAGCAGTAAATGGAATATTAGCTTTTTCATCACTTTTTAGCGTTACTTTGCCATCAACCTGCCAAGTATCGTCAACTTGCCCGCTTAGTGCTAATTTATTGGTGCCGCTACTTAAATAAAAGCTATCAATATTAGCTTTTAACGTGTTGTCTAGCTTAAAGTTTGAGGCAAATTCTAGTGGCACGTCGTTAAGTAATCCGTTTAACTTTGTATTATTCATTTGTAGCTGCCACTTGTCGTCAGCTGCATTAAATGAGCCTTTAAACTGTCCTGAAATATCACTGGTAGCGGCATCAGTTAAATACTGCGCTTTTAAGTTAGCAAGCGTGCCATTAAAGTTAGCCTGTATGCCCTTTTGCCAATCAACATTGGCTTTTATAGTTGCACTGCTTTCGTTCGCTTTAATGCTTAGCGCTTGTAAAGTTGCTTTGGTGAGACTGCCTTTTAATTGGGTATTTAAGTCAACAGCTGGGTACGCACCTAATTGGCTATTCCCCTGTAGGCTAAGCTGATAGTCGTCAGCATTACCTTGTGCGTTAAGGCTTACATTTCGCACTTTAAGCTCATTACTTTGTGCATCAATAAGCCACTGTTTAATTTTGCCATTTAACTCAAACGGATAGTTTTTCTGCTTTAAATTTGCCGTTGCCGTTAAACTAAGCGGATATTGTCCCTGCGTTTCTAAATTTAAGTTTAGATTTGATAAGTCACCATTCAACTGCAAATTGGCTTGGTGCTCGTCACTTTGTAAAACAACATCCCCTTTCACGGGCAAATTCCCTGCAAGCTCAGCATTAAGATGCGTATTAAGCTGCCACTGTTCATACTTTGCTGAGAATGACTCTAAATTAATAACCGCATCTTCCACACTTAATTGCAGCGAGATGTTTTCAATAACATGTTGGGCTTCGTTTTGCTCAATCGTAATTTTAGCTATTTCAAAGTCTTCAACAACTAAATCAAGTGGCGAAGTAAATTCTATATTAGGCAATGCGGGTAGGTGCGTTAAAGGTGCTTGAGTATTTTGCGCCGTTTGTGTTTTCGCATCTTGTTCTTGCTCTTTTAAGGCAACAAGTATGGTGGGAATATTCAGGCTTTTAACCGTCAGCTTTGACCCCTCTGCTTTTGCTGAGAGTTTAAAGTTATTAACGCTTACGTTTGCACTTGGATGCTCTAGAGTAAATTTATTGATCGCAATGTTTTTTACAGCAATATTAAAAGGTAAGCTGATTTTTTCAAGCGGCTCTGCCGCGGCTTCTTCTTGTGACTCTGCAGTTTTTGGTAATGTTAAATTTATAGATTTAGCACTTAAGTTATCTATACAAATTCCATCGCACTGCCACCAAAACAAATCAATTTTCAATTGTTGTGCATTAAAGTCCAATCCGTTGCTAGCAAAGCGTACATTAAAGGAATCATTATAAATAAAACGGCCATCTTTAATTTCGATATGTAGTCCATCTACCGCTTTGTTTGCACTATAAGCAATAAATTGATTACCGGGTGCGGTAAATAACAAACAAAATAGTGCAACAACTAACGTGACAAAAATAGCACTTACGGCGGCTGTTATCTTTTTTAATACTGACATTAAATTTCTGGCCCTATGGTAATACTTAAACGTGTGCTTTTACTTTCTTTTGTTAATCCCCAAGCGTGGTCTATACGCACTGGGCCAACGGGTGTTAAATAGCGAAAACCAAAACCAGCACCTACTTCAAAATCATCAGAAAAATCATTAGTCGCAGTACCACCATCAACAAATAAAGCTGCTCGCCAATTTTTAGCAAACTGGTAGTTATATTCCATCGTGCCCGATAGTAAATACTTACCACCTATTAGCTCGCCGTCATCGTTCTCAGGCGAAATTGATTGGTACGCAAAACCACGAACGCTTTGATCGCCACCTGCGTAAAAACGAAGTGAAAATGGCACGTTGTTAATATCATCAACAAGCATTGCTCCCACATTCGCTTTTAAAAACACCAAGTGGCGGTCAAAATAAGTGCGTAGCCATGCATGTTGCATTTGCACCCTAATCAGATTAGTACTCGAAAGCACATCATCTAAGCCAAACTCAGCAGATATAAGCCACTGCTCTCCCCAATAGGGAGTCGTGCCGCCTTTTGATTTTTTGCGCGCATAGCTAATGCCAGGCATTAACATTTCGGTACTTTCTTCGTCTTCATCACCGATGCGGTAGGTTTCTTGGTCGCGGCGTAAAAATGCAGTACGCACCCACTTATTTTCGGTCAACCATTGGCGCTGAACTTGCCCTGTTAATATTTCACTGTAAGTGTCGTTTGTGAGCTCATCTTCTAATTTATAACCGACAGAGAATCGCCATAAATCATCATTAGGATCATCAACCGGAATTGTATAAGCCATGGAAATATCTTGCTGCTTTTGTGCCACATTTAAATTAGTTTCGAGGTAATGGCCGTCTTCTGTGATCCACGGTTTACTCCATTTAAAACGCACCTTGGGCCCTAAGTCAGTACTAAAACCACCGCCAATTTCATAGCTGTTAGCTGGCTTGGGTAATACTTCAACTTTAATCGGTACTTGGCTGTTTTTGCGCGCTGCAATGTCAGCATAAACACGTACACTGGCAAAATAAGGGGTACTTGATAAATCCAAGTTATAGTCAGCAATATGTGTTGATTTATAAGGTTGGCCCTGCGAGAAAGGCGCTATAGAGCGTATGTATTTTTCAGCGGGTGTACTACTGGCAATTTGTATATCGCCAAACTCATACCTAACTCCGGTATCAATTATGAAAGTAATAACAGCACTATTTTTTTTAAGCGACACTTCTAATTTGCGCGCTGGCCACTTAGCATCAAAATAACCAAGCTCCAGCAACATAGATTCTATTTTTTTATGAGCAGAGTCATATTTACCATGATTTAAAACATCACCTTGCTTTAAGTGATTGCTTTTAATCAATGCCTGTAATTGGGTATCGCTTTGACCATCACCGTTTAGCGTAATATTAATTGCTTCTATGCGAGTTGCAGGCCCCCGTTCAACTTTAACAATTAGTTCGCTGTCGTCTTTATCATAAATAACCTCGACGGTCGGGCTATAATAGCCAAGTGCTTTGATGCTATTTTGTACTTGTTTTTGAGCATAACGGCGAAGTGTACGGGTTGGCTTCTCGCCAATTAACTGCTTGAGGTAAAGAGCTACGTTATTTTCTAAATCGCCACTTAACCCTTCAATTTCGTAATCTTCTATGACTTTTTCTGCCGCATAGCTATTTGTCGCAATTAAAGCGCTCACAACACACATGCAACGTAAAAACTTAATAAACAAGTAAATATCCTTACTTTTAATATCTTACAAAAAACTGGTTAATTACCCGTATATTAGCATAGCCATAATGAGCAACACATTAACTTAATAACAATCTAACGCGTAAATTTAACTTTGAATAAATATCAGCATAATTAAAATTAGTACGCGTTAAGACAATATTTTAGTTACAATAGTACCTACGAATAAAAAATTAATTTTAAATGAGTTTTTAATGCAATTCCCTGATGATGATAACGGCCAACTTTTAGCTGAAATAGCTGCTGCTGGCATTGATTTAAATAAAATGCACCAAGTCGATTTTTTTATTTTATTTGAACAAGAAGCCGATGCTGAAAAATTTGCTAAAGAAATAGTCTCTGATGCATTAGTTCAAAATGCTGAGCTCGAAAAATGCAAAGACACTGGCGTTTGGGAAGTAATCACTCAAGTACAAATGGTGCCAGAGCACACCCTTCTAGGACAAGCAGAGCAATACATTGAAAGTATTGCTAATAGCTTTAATGGATACGGTGATGGCTGGGGATTAATGGACGGTGACGAGGCTTAATTGCCTTTTAATTGTATTAGTTCAATGTACTCTATCAGTTAAGCTTAGCGGCTTAACTGATTTGCCTTTCTAAAACCCCCTTTATAGTCAAATAGCTTATCAGCCACTTTCCAACCATACTTTTTGCTTTTTCGTGCAATAACAAAATCCGGTGGTACTAATTCAAATTGTGCGTTTACTACTTGCGCTGCAGTTTTAAAATTAATAGGTGTTTGCCCAAGTCCTACTCGTAGACCAAATTGCTTATTAAATATAAATTGCCCGCCTTTATTTGCGAGGTTATATACTTCATCGCAACTTGCACCATCTTCATCAAAATACGTTATTTTAATAAGTTCATCTTTAATTTGAGTTACCGATAACCCACTACATCGAAGCACAAGTGCGTCTTTTAAGTTTAATGCATTACGTAACTTATCATCAGGGTCGGCCATAACCGCGCCACAATCATGGCATTTACGTGCAGCAATATCATTTTGGGCACCGCACTGCTCACACTCTTTAAACCTAAAACGATAATCGCACTGCTCTTTATGCCCATCATCATCTTCTAACAGCCCTTTACAGCGCCTGCCATAGTGCTCTATTACTTTTCCTGCAGAATCAGTTTTACCCCAAAATATATTCGCAAAACCACAGCCAGGACAAAGTACCTGCACAGGTTCATTATCACTATCGCCTTTTTTATCGCCTACTTCTGGGTGAAATAAATTAAAACCATTGCCAGCATAATCTATTACTAAGCAATCCGTTTTTGATTCAGATAACCTGAGACCTCGCCCCACAATTTGTTGATATAAACTAACTGATTCTGTAGGTCTTAAAATAGCTATAAAGTCGACGTGTGGCGCATCAAAGCCGGTTGTTAGTACCGATATATTAACTAGATACTTTAATTGCTTAGCTTTAAATTGCTTAATGATTTTATCGCGCTCAGTGTTTGGCGTATCACCTGTTATAAGTGCACTTTGCTGAGCTGGTAGGTAGCTTAATATTTCCTGAGCATGCATTACCGTGGCTGCAAAAACCATAACACCTTCACGCTCTTCACTGTATTGAATTACTTGCTGTAATATCGCTTTCGTTGCGCGCTCACTGTTTTTTAAAAGCGCATTCATATCATCAGTCGTATATTGCCCAAATGCATTGCTATCTAAAGACGAAAAATCATAATGGCTAATCGCTGCATCAACTTCGTTTGGCGGCGTTAAATAATTATGTTTGATCATATACCTGAGTGGTAATTCAAAAATACAACTTTTAAACGGGCTTTCATTAGTCCCTTTAACAAAGCCATGATAATGATGATGGTATATCCACCCCGTTCCTAGCCGATAAGGTGTTGCTGTTAAACCCAATACTTTTAACTGAGGGTTATATTCTTTTAAACTACTTATTACTTTTCCGTACTGGCTTTTTTTATCCCCATTTACCCTGTGGCATTCATCAATAATAAGTAACGAATAATGCTCATTTAATTTATTTAAATTACGAGAAAGTGATTGCACACTGGCAAAGGTTACTTGATGGTTTAATGACTTTTCTTTTAAACCTGCTGAGAATATACTCGCCTCTAAACCAAAACTTTTATATTTTTGCGAATTTTGCTCTACCAACTCTTTGACATGAGCAAGTACTAATATTTTTTGCTTAGCAATACGGGCAAGTTCAGCAATAACAAGGCTTTTACCTGCACCGGTCGGTAGCACAATAACGGCAGGATCATTACTCTTTCTAAAGTGTAAAACGGTGCGTTCTACGGCTTCTTGCTGGTAAGGTCTTAGTTTATAGCTCATGGGAAAACAAATAGGTTTGAGTGAAGAGATTTTAGCAAATAATAGCTGGGAGTTTTAAACTTTAATTATATTTTATTGAGGAGTAAACAAAAAAGAGAAGCCGAAGCTTCTCTTATATTTAGCTTTAGGCTAAAAATTTCTCAAGCTCAACACCTTCAAACGCTTTAGGACGACGGCCACGGCCTGTCCATTCAATAGTCTCACCATTAAGTTCCATGCGGTACTTAGGCTTAACTTTAGTACGTTTGTCTGATGCTCCATCTTGTAAATCTTCTAGCGTAAGTCCTTTTTCTTTTAAAAGATCCAAAACTTCCTGTTTCGCTTTTTGCTGCTGGGTATATTTTGAAATTGCATCATTGATAAGCTGTTGGGCTTTTTCAAGATCCGTTAATGATGCTGTTTTAATAAAAGATCGGACTTCTTTCATTTATATCTCGCTAAATTGTGTGATTGGATTTATTTAATTATTCTTTTTTAGTATAAGGGTATTTTTCAGGAATGACTATTACAAGATATAAACTAAATAATCCCTCTGTTAAATATACGCTATTAGTCCTACCTTATTAAATTAGGAGTAATTTAATATAAATTGTCGATGTATAAGGGAACTTCATTTTATAAAATATATAGTCGATAAAAAAACACTACTAATCCGTTGAATAATAAATGCCAGCTTTCAGTACAATAAAGCAGCTATGAACTTATATGTAATTTGCAAATATCATTACTTCGACTCTATTAAAAACCACATTATCTATTTTTCGTGTCAGGTGAATATAATCGGAAATCACAAGGTAACAAACTTAAAAATGAAGTGGGCCAGTAAGTACATACAAACCATAATTAAAACTTTAAAGATAAAATAGAAAACCAAATGTAAAAAGGTCAGAAGCATAAGCAACTGACCTTTTTTTATAATCGTCAACGTATTAAAGACGAAACATAATCTATAAACGATTTTTAGAAGTTTTGTTCAACTTTTAAAAATACAGCTCGGCCTAAAACATCATATAATGATGTTGAAGCATCGCGATAACCTCTAGTGCCATCGTTTAGCTGTGGTGCTTCTTTATCAAACACATTGTTCACACCTAGTACAAACTTACCATTCCATTCATGGTTATATGATACTTGGATATTGTGTTTAATATAGCTTGGAATATCAGCTAAATATGTTACACCATACTCTTCATTACCTGAGTCTTGGTCGCCTATGTAGTATGTAGTCCATGCTGCACCAAATGCATCATTTGTCCAATCAAAGGTAACATTACCACGAAGCTCTGGGTACTCTTGTAAACCAGCGTAATCGAATGCGTCAGCACCCTCTTCTGTTACTTCTTCAAAGTCACTTACATAACTTAACTCACCTTTAAGAGCGAAGTTACCAATGCTAGATTCAAACATGTAAGCTGTTTTAAAATCAAAACCTGATGTTTCTAAACTCGCCATATTTTGGTCAAAGCTGTACATTACATCAATACGACCTGTATTTGGATCGCGAACTACTGCAGGGTTAGAACCATTGTCTTGCTCGTCTTTTAATAGACGTTCAACACTTACTGCTGCAATTCTGTTTTCTAACTTAATATTATAGTAAGAAAGCTCTACAGATAAGTCATCTGTTACATTCCAAACAAAACCTGTTGTAAATGATTCACCTTCTTCTGGCTCAAGATCTGGATTACCACCAAACCAAGTTTTATGTTGCTGTGAAGCATTTGGGTTACAGTAAATAGCATCAGAACCTGCATTGCCTTGCGTATCACACCAAATTGTATCGTAAGCTTTTTCGAAGCTTAGTGCCTGACTAGAGAACATTTCGCCCATGTTAGGTGCACGGAACGATTCACCCCAGCTAGCTCGCACTAATAGCGCATCAGAAGGACGCCATGCAACACCAATTTGAGGGGCAACATTATCGAATGTTCCTGATACAAATTGTGAACCAACGTCACCTTCTTGCTCGTACTTGTCGTATCGAACAGCTGCTTTAATATCAACATTGTATGGTAGGTTTACTTGAAGCTCTGAATATACAGATGTTCTATCACGTTCTGCATTAACATCGTCACCACCTGAGCCACCTGACACTCGACCTGAAGCCGATTGAGGGTCACTCATTTGTTCAAATTCTACTTGCTCAAATTCAGCACCAACTACGCCAGCAATCGAAACATCACCATTATCAAACAATAATGTAGATGCTACCGTATCAAATTGAGTACTTGTAAAACGAGCTTGATACACACCTGTGTGAGCAGCTTGCCCATACAAGTCTTTCATGCTGCTATCCCAGTTAGCAAAGCTCATTCCTGATGTATTAAAGATATCATATTCGCCGCTATCAATTAATTTCTGAACAACATCATCATTTATCAGGTTTGTATTGAATGAGTTAGTTGTAGAACGGCTGTGTTGTACATTAAATTCCCAGTCAATACCATTTGCAACATCTACAAAGCCGACTAAACCACCTAAGAAATCAATACTATTAATTTCAGTACGAGTATCTCGCTCACCAATGTTAGCTGAGCGCATGTATAGAGTTAAATCTTCGCCTACAGGGTTTAAAGGATTATCAGCCAACATAGTTGGTTGGTTTGTAGATACAGGTGTACCTGCATAGCGAGAATCAGTTTCAGAAAGTGATGCACTTGCGCGACCGCGGAACTTTAAGTTATCAGTGAATTCATAATTGAAATTTGAAAGCATTGAGTTCTGAGTAGTATCACCAAATAACTTAGTTACTGCACCATAGTTATATAAACAGCGAGTGCCACCATCAACCGTGTTATTTGATTCTGCACACATAGTAGGGCTTGTAACCCAACCACTAGCACCATTACCATTTGGAACTGAACTAAATGACGAATAATCAGCATAAGTCTCATCATTTAATTTCCAAATATCTCTATCGTATACTGATTCAGCATCATAATATTCATAAGTTAATGTAATATTACCCTTCTCACCAGAGTAACCTGTACTTACGTTAAAACGATTTGTATCACCACCTTCGGCACTAGGTAGCTCAGTATCATATGAAAAACTTAAACCGTTAAAGTCTTTTTTTGTAATAATGTTAATAACACCTGCAACAGCATCTGAGCCATATACAGCAGAAGCACCTTCACGAAGAATCTCAATTCTTTCTACTATTGCCATTGGAATACGAGAAGTATCTGCGGCAGCGCCTGAAGACGAACTTGTACCAGGCATACGGCGACCGTCAAGTAGCACTAATGTGTACTCAGCCCCAAGGCCACGCATGTTAATATTACTTGTTGCTGCTGCGCCGTTACCGTAGCCAGACATACCACGCCATGAACCAAAGCTATTTACAGAAGTATTATTTAAAACATCAGCAACTGATGCTTCACCTGATAATTGTAGATCTGCAGCGGTAATAACAGTTACTGGTGATGATGTTTCCATATCAACTTGTTTAATGCGAGATCCAGTTACTTCTATACGTTCAACTTTTTCTTTTTCCGCGGCCATAGAGCTTGCAGAAAAAGCAGCGGTAGATACCGCACCAAAAGCTATCGCTAAGCGAACAGCTTTCGAGATTTTATTATTTAACATTGGATTACCCCTAGAATATTTTTTAATTATTTTGTTTTCAAAACGGTCTGCAATTCATCACAGTACCTATTTCGATTTGAATAGTAGTCCCAACTCAAGCAAAAGGTCAACACTTTGACAACGAAAAAATACATTAATTTACAATAACTTAAAGAAACAAAAAATCAACACGTTGCCATATAATCACCATTAACCAAAGAGCAATATTTCACTTTTTGGAGTCATGCTAATGAAATGAAATTAAATGTAAACAAACCTTGAAAGTGAATTAACATTTGTAGATGATGGTGTTCCTAACAAACAAAGGAATTGCTATGAAAACCTACTCCGCATTTATTTTTATACTTCTTGTCTCTTGTTCAGCTTTCGCTGATTTAAAAGAACTTCCGGAAGAATTTTCAGATTTTAGTTTAAATAGAGATATTTCTGTCTCATATGATGACTTAGATACTCTTCTAAGTTTTACTGTAATTGATACTGGAGCATCAGATCGTTCCAAACTAAATTCTCAAGCCTCTATCGGTACAAGAATGAAGTCGCATAAAAATAACGACACAGCATTAGAAGCAAATCGTTTCTTCTTTGAAGAAGTAACAAAATCAGAGATTAAAGATGGTTTTTATAAGATTAGAGTTAGCCTAGAAAGTCTGCCAAATGAAATCTCACTTAACGAACTCAGCCTTGATGAGCAACTTGCTTATTGGTTAAACCTTTACAATACAGCCATGTTAGAAAAACTAATCACACACTATCCTATTCGCGATACAGAAGATTTACTCTTTGGCAGCAATTCAATTTTAGAGGATGAGTTTTTAAATGTTGCTGGCCATAAACTTTCTTTAAACGATATACAACAAAATATTGTTTTTAAAAAGTTTGGTATAAAAAAGCCAATAGTTATGTATGGGTTTTATCAAGGAAATATAGGAAGTCCTAACATTCGTGCCGAAGCATATAAAGGAAACAAGGTTTATCATCAATTAGTTGAAAACGCTGAAGAATTTGTCAATTCAAATAGAGGAACTAGTATCAAGCGAAAAAATCGCCTTTATGCCTCTAAGTACTATGAGCAAGTTAAACCATTATTCGAAAACTTCGAGAAAGATTTACGAGAGCACCTAAAAGACTATGCAAACCCGCCAATGAGCTCTGATATAAAATATGCTAAGAGCTTTAAAATAGGTATTGAAGATTGGAGAATCACTGATATTTATGGCACAGAGCGAAAGTTTGGTGGCGCAGCGTCAACAAATCCTGCCGCCATGCTCAATGCTGTTGCAAATAACTCATCAAAACCAATAGGAGCTGATGGCGCAGGTTCAGGATTAGGTGCTGTTAACATAAGCTTTTTATCTAATTCTATTTCGGAGAAAACGATGGACTTTGGCCGCTTCGCTCCAGAAATGCTCGAAAAAATTAGAGCTCTCAAGCTAAAAGAAACTGATAATAGTGGCTCAGTAAAAATAAAAGACCTTTAATAAATTTTATTATTTAACTTTAAAAAACACCCTGTTAACATGGTGCGAAAAATAGGGTGTTTTATGTCTAACTTTCTTAACTCTGCGCTCACTGCTTATAATTCACGCCAATATAACCAAGCTATTCTTTTTTTAAACAAATGTGATATTAAAACTGTTGATTGGTATATTTTACTTGCCGCTACATATAGCGCACTTAACCAAAATGAAAATGCCGAACAAACATATTCTTACGCAGTAAATAAGTTTCCTTCATCCCTCCCTCTAATTGAAAACTATACAAACTTGCTATGCAGAACTGCTAAACATTCGTTATGTTTAAACTTTTTAAAAAACACAAGGTATTTGGCACAAAGCGAAAAGGTATCTCTGAATTTTATAGAAAGCTTGATCAAAACCAACCAGTTGTTACAAGCAAAAAAGGAACTTTCTAAAACCTTATCTGATGAAACCTTAAAAGAGAGATATCACTGGTTAAAGCTTGAATTACTAGAACGTTTGGGTGACTTAGAGTTAGTTGAAAGCTATTACCTGTCTTTACCTGCCGATTTAAAAAATCAATTTTTATTTAAATATAAACGTGCTTGTAATTTTCGCAATATGGGTAAATTCGACAATGCTTTAGATATATTTTTAATGCTAAGCGATAAGCAGAACAAGTATAGCCCCGAGGTTAACTTTTTGATTGGCTGTACTTATTATGATTTACTAAAGTTTGAGCTCTGTGAGCAGTATTTAAAACGATGTCTTGAACAGGCTCCTAACTATATACCTGCGCATGAGTGTTTAAATAAATTATACTGGGATCGTGCAAACAAATCAGCCCTTATGAGCTCCTACGATAGTACATTCTTAAATCATGCTAAAAACCCACAACTAGTTCAATCACAACTAGCTCAGCTTTTACATTTTAAAGATTTTAATCAAGCCCTTGATGTATCTTCACAAGCAATTAGGCTCTTCCCTGATAACTTAGACATAAAACATGCTCATGGCATCATTTTAGGTAAGCATGGGCAAAGTGATAAAGCATTCATTATATTAGATGAGCTTGTATCACAGGCTCCCCAATCAGCAAGATATAGTGTAGATTTGGCAAACTACTGTATTGAAAATTTTGAATATAAAAAAGCAATACTGCACTTAAACACTGCAGTTAAACACAACCCTTTTAATCAAGAAATCTGGGCTTATTTATCCACAGCTTGGCGCTTAGCTAAAGACGATAAATATCATTGGTTAACTAATTACGATATGTTTGTTAAAACAATGGCTCTACCTACGCCTAAAGGCTACAAGTCGTTTGACTCTTTTGCTAAGGATCTCAAGGAACTCTTACTTACTTTACACACTAAAGAACAAGACCCGCTTGATCAAAGTGTTCGAAGAGGAAGCCAAACTGAAGGACACTTACTCTATCGCTCAAATACGTTACTCTCATTATTTAAGCAGTCAATGGAGTCATGTATATCTACTTACTTAAATGATTTACCAGCAGATAGTATGCACCCATTAACGGTAAGAAATAGCCTAAACTTTACTGCCAAAGGCAGCTGGTCAGTAAAACTCGAAAATGGAGGATATCATGCCAATCATATTCATCCTCACGGTTGGTTGTCAGCACCCAGCTATATTTCTATACCTGATGAAATGAGTAAAAATGATCCACTTAAAAATGGCTGGTTAAAGCTAGGAGAAACATGTCTTGATCTAGGAAAAAGAGAATCAATAGATCGCGAGATATGCCCTGAAAGTGGACAAATTATCATTTTTCCTAGCTATATTTGGCATGGTACAAATGAGCTCAAAAGTGATAGACCTCGCTTAACAATACCTAGCGATATTATGCCAATTGGTTAATCTAGTTGATTAAAATTTAAACTAGTGCTATACAAATAAAAATAAACAAAGGATTGATCATGATAAAATGCTTGCTAGTTATAATCGCTATTGTTTTTATTCCAGTGAAAGCTGATGAATTCTCTTTACCCGAAGAGTTTTCAGATTTTGGCTTAAATAGGGATATAAGCATATCTTATGAAGACCTAGACCAACTCCTAGAGTTAACCGTTACTGACATGGGTTTATCTGATAGGACTATCCTAAAACCAATAGTAGGTAATGGCACAAGGTTACGATCTAATAGAGACAGAGATACGGCTTTAGAGGCTAACCGCTTTTATTTTGAAGAAGTTGTAAAATCGGATATTAAGCTAGGTTTTAAAATAATTCGCCAAAGCCTAGAAAAAGTACCTGAAGAAGTCCCTTTAAATGCATTAACCTTAGATGAGCAATTAGCTTATTGGCTAAACTTATATAATACAGCCATTATTGAAAAGTTAATTGAACATTACCCAGTTCGGAATGCAAAAAAATTACTCGAAGGTGAAAACTCAATACTAAACGATAAATTTATAAATGTTTCAGGCCATACCTTGTCACTTAATAATATTCAACATAATATCGTTTTTAAGAAATTTGGGAATAAGAAAATAGTAATGTATGGCTTCTATCAAGGGATAATTGGAAGTCCGAATTTACGTAACGAAGCTTACACAGCTGATAAGGTATATCAACAACTTTCAGGTAATGCTGAAGAGTTTGTAAACTCCAACCGAGGCGTTCAAGTTAAAAGAAATCGTCTAAATGTTTCTATTTTTTATGATCAAGCAAAAATTTTATTTCCTGACTTTGAGAACGATCTACTAAAGCATATTTTAAACTATTCTGATTCTTCTATTAACTCACAAGTAGAAGATTCGGAAGAATTAATTCTAGCTATTGAGGACTGGAATGTAACCGACATATACGGCACTGAGCGCTCATTTGGTGAGGGTAATGCCACCAACAAAGCGGCCTTACTCAATGCCGTAGCAGCCAATAGTAGCGTGCCTAGTGCAGGCGCTATGAACCTTAGCTTCCTAGACGATATGTTATCCTCTAAAGTTAGCTCTCAATCTCGCTTTTCACCTGCTGTATTAGACAAAATTAATAAGCTTCGTCTCAAGAAAAAAATCAATAGTAGTAGTGTTAAAATAAAAGACTTACCCACTAAATAATTAAATTGTATTCAGCGCTCTATTGAGTGCTGAATACTCTCAGTGATTAATCTAATACATTATTAAACTCTTCAAAATCAGAAATAGATAAGCTTTCTTTAATATACCTACTGAAATTTTTATATCTTCCCGATGAAGATGTATAAAGGGGCTTTCTCACCTGCCAAACACTAGCAGTACTTACAATATTTTTTTGTTGATGAAATAAACCGCTTTCACCTTGATATTTTACGCCTAAAAATTCGAACAGAGGCAATAATACCCCTTCGGGCTGTGAAACAAGTTCATCATAATTGACTGTAAAAATATCATTAGGATACTTTTTTAGCCAATGTGTTTTAACACGCTGCTGCGCTTTATGGTAGTGCACTGTATCATTCAGTGCTGTCGCATAATTCAAACTTGGGCCTAAATGTTGAAAGTAAGCTGATAAACTGTTATCTCTAATATCGCGCTGTGTCCAAATAACTTTTGCTTCAGGGTACATCGTTTTGATTATATCAATGTATAAGTAGTTCTCAGGCCGTTTATCCGTAACAAGACTACTCTTTCCCGCTCTTAACTTTAATTCTTTCTCATAACCTTGCTGAAATAATTGTGAGTTAACCGTGCTTAACAGCACTTTAGGCTTATCAATTAGATTGAATAGTTGCTTATGCAAGTAATCAATCTCTCCTCCATTGCTAATCATCTCAGAAGTACAAATTATTTGTTCTATTAAGGTTGAACCAGACCTAAACATGCCACAAATAATAATTGGAACAATATCGCCAGTCTTACTTTTTACGTTACTAAGCTCTCTTGCTAGTGTGCTACTTACTTGATGTTCAATATCAACTCTGCTGTATTGCGGGATATATTTTCGATTAAAACTATTGGCTTTAGTATAATAAGACCATGATTTTTCATAATCTTTGCTATCGTCAAAAGCTTTCCCAAGCGCATAATACATATCAGCTTTTAACACACCGTCTTCTGTAGCTTCTAAAATAGATAGGCTTTTTAGTTCGTATTCTAATACTTCTTTTTTATTAAATGTTTGTATATCGGCAATTCTCGCATGCGCAAGGCCATATAAAGGATTTATCTTTAATACCTGGTTAAAGCTCTTTAAACAGTTTTGCTTATCACCAAGCTGCTCATATATATTAGCAAGATTAAAATAGGCATTAATTTTATTTGGTTCAATTGTAATTGCCTGCTGTAAATAATTAGTCGCAGTCCCATAATCAATTAAAAGCTCAGAGTAGACGGATGCTAACTCCACATAAGCGGTATATATGTCGTGGTAACCAAGCTCGATAGCTGCTAAGAAAGATGTACTTGCAAGAATACCATCGCCATCTTTTTTTGCCATTTCACCCAATTGAAAATACGACATTGTGCTACCCGGTACTATTTCAGTGTATTTTTTAAGTAAGTCTATTGCTAAAGAGAATTCATTACTGGCGGCATATAATTGACAAAGAGTATTTACATAATCGAATTTTTTGGGGGCTATTGAAATGAGTCTTTTACAAACTTCCTTACTTTTTACTAAATCGCCTTCATTCATAGCTACTTTAAACAATACAGCTAAAGCTTGCTCATTAACCTCAGGGTTGTCGCATAAATCTTCTAGGGTGGCTTTTCCTGCCACAATATTTCCACTATTCAATTGCTGTATTGCAAACAGTAAACTTTCTTTTACCGATTTCATTTTTTCCCCATAAAAAAAGCGAGCCTAAGCTCGCTTAATATACATTAATTAATTCAAATTAGAATTTTAATGAAAGGCTCGCATGGAAGTAACGACCTAACGAATCGTAGTAACCAGCAATAGCATTTGCGTTTGTTGATAATGAACCACCAACTAGAGGTGCCTCTTTATCCATAACGTTGTTAACACCTACTAATAAAGACGTGTAATCATTAATAGTAAATGTACCTTTAAGGTCAATATAGCTTTGTGAGCTAATACCGTCGTCTTGTACTAATGTATCAGCACCAGTGTAATCGTTTACACCGCTGAAGAAACGCCATTTAGCAGTAGCTCTCCACCAGCTGCCCGTGTCGTAGCTAGCAGATACAACATGACGCCATTCTGGTTGAGGGAAACAACCGTTATCTAATGAGTCAACACAGTCATATACTTCACTTACACCAGGAATATTATCAAATTCCTTAGTTAACATGTAGGTACCAATGATACTAGTTTTTAATGTACCTTCAGCAATTTCCATATCGTAGTTTGCGCTTAAATCGATACCTTCGTAATGGATATTACCTAAGTTAGTATTTGTAGCAACAACTTGGCCAGAACCTATCCAAAGGCTACCACTACCAGGTGTACGGTCTACGTTATCACAAAATACAGCCGCGCCGCTTTTACCACATTGTGTAACAAGAATTTCTGGGTCAATATTACCAATCGCGTCTTCAAGTTCAATATCCCAGTAATCGATTGAGAAGTTGAAGTTTTCAAATGGGTTACCAACAACACCTAAAGTAATAGTATCAGCGATTTCTGGAGATAAATCTGGGTTACCACCAAACAGAGCATTATATTGATCCGCAGGGCTCTTACCTACATTGCCGTACTGGCTTGCAGAAACACCTGTATTTGCACACTCAGCTGCTGATAAAGTCGGTGTACCAGCACATGGATCTGTACCTGCCCATAAACCAGTGCTTTGTTGAGCAAATAACTCACCATTGTTTGCTGCACGAACTGCACGGTTGTAGCTTGAACGAATTTTCCAATCGCTAGTAACATCCCAGTTCATTGCCACTTTATAAGTCGGCTCAGCACCTGAAGTGCTATAGTCTGACCAACGGTAGCCTAATTCAACAAGTAAACTTTCAACTAACGGTAAATCTTCAACGATTGGTAGGCTAAGCTCGCCAAACACTTCACGTACTTGATAACCACCATTTAAACTCTTAGTAGTACCACCTTGGCCAAGTAATAGACCTTGTGCGTATACTTCGTCAGCTGTTCTACTGAATGTTTCTTCACGATACTCTGCACCAAATACTGCAGCAACAGGGTACTCTGAAGATGGAAGTGAAAAATCGAATTCGCCAGTAACAAAACCACTTACAATCAATTGCTCAGTAACACCGTTAAGAATTGCTGTACCTGTTAATGACTTTGCAGCTTCTTCAGTTACACCATCAAACTGAAAAACATCATATGGGATACAACCAGAAGTCGCGCTACAATCTTCACCATTTGCTGATAAAGCAGTGATTATACGCGGACCAAAGAAGTCATTTTCATATGCTGAAGAAGATGAAGTTGAACCGTATTGAGCAAATGCTTCGTAAGACCAAAGGTCGTTAATTTCGCCTTTACTACCTAGTACTAAACGGAAAGAGTTATGTTCAAGGCTGTCTGCACGAGCACCACCTTCAACGTTACGCTTACCAATATAAGTTGCAAACTGATCACCAGAAGTCAACCCAAAGCGCTCAGTTAGTTGTGCACGTTGTGTATCATTTAATAATGGGCTATCAAAATCAATTGAGTAATTATCATTAAAGAACGTACCAGACTCAGCAATCTGCGCTGTAGTGCGGTTACGCATAAACATTGCTTCCATGAACGGACGGAAGCTATCATTGATTTCGTAGTTAGCAAACATGCCTAATGTATGACGTTCATCAGGACGCATAAAGTGGTTAATTGGCGCGTAGTTATATGTATTACCAACTGAAGGAATAAAGCTGCTATCTTGACCTAGAGTCCAGTATTCATACTGGCCTTCACCAAAATCTACAACACCGTCAGCGTTAGGAGCTGAGATATAGAAGTTAGGGTTAACAGCATTACCTGAACCGCCACAAGCAGTACCAGCTGCATTTAGAGCACAAGATGAGTAATCACGTGCACCTTGGCGTAATTCGTTTTGTCTGTTGTAAGTAAAGTAAGCTACTGCATGGCCCTTACCACTATCAAATGCACCACCTAGAGTCGCTGCAAAATCAAACGACGCGCCATCAAGACCCGTATTACCTTCTTCATACTCAAAGCCAGCATCATCCATTAGGCCTTGCATGTATTCATTATCGTTATTATGTTGGTAAGCAGTTGTACCTACATTAACTTCAAAACCTTCAAACTGATCGTTCATTACAAAGTTTACAACACCAGCAACAGCGTCTGCACCGTAAGTAGATGAACCACCACCAGTCATTACATCTACGCGTTTAATTAGCGCAGCAGGAATTTGGTTAATATCAGCTGATTGTGTGTAGATACCACCAGCTTGCATACGACGACCGTTTACAAGAACAAGAGTACGCTGAGCGCCCATACCACGCAAATCAAGCGTTGCAGTGCCCGAAGCGCCATTTGATTGGAAAGAAGTGTTAGACGCTTCTAGTTGCGGCAAACTATTCATCATGTCTTCAACACGAGTAAAACCTGCAACAGCAATTTCTTCTGCAGTTGTTACTTGTACCGGGCTAGCTGTTTCCATATCTGTTCGTTTGATACGTGAACCAGTAACTTCAATTCGTTCAACTTTATCAACTTTTTCTTCATCAGCAGCAAAAGAACTTGCTGAAAACGCAGCTGTTGAAGCTGTACCGAAAGCTATCGCTAAGCGAACCGCCTTTGAAACTTTATTATTTAACATTTGATTCTCCCAGAATACTTTATATTTTTTATATTTTTTTGCTTGATTACCATTTGTTAATAAATAGTAATCATACGCTATGATAATACCAGCAACACAACGTGGTCAACATAAAATTAACCTAATGTTAATTAGCAATACTTTTACAGCCAAAGAATTACAATTTAGAGTCAAAAAATTTACATTGGCATTATTAAATAGCGCCATTACTGCATTAGGGGAAATTATAAAAAGGAGGGATTAAATTCACAAAGGTTAACTTTTAGCTTACAGTAACTTAAAAGAGAGAGGTTTGAATGCTCTTTGATAGCGTCACTTCCATAGCACTAAAAATCATTTCGGCTATTGGGTCTAATTGTTTTTTTATATACAAAGGATAATTCAGTCTTTTATTTGTATCACTGAGCTCTGGTCCATCAAAGGTGTAAACATATTCTATAACTTGCCCTCGTTTAACCTCAAAGTTTGGGTTCAGAGCTTTATATTTTTTAACTGCTTGGACATGTGGTGGAATATTCTTTTTATATTCAGTTAAATTTTGTCCTAATTTTTTTCTATAAATTAATTTATCGTCAAATTCTCCATTTTGTAAACGCCTAGAGTAAGAATTAACTAACTCCTCTAAAAGGCTTATTTTATAGTCACTACTGAACAAAGCTTCAAACAACTCTACTTGAAACTCTTGAGCGAACTCAGTCCAATCACTTCGAACTGCTTCAACACCTTTAAATACTAGCTCATTGTGATTTTTATTAATTTTTTGACCTACATATCGTTTTTTAGAGCCCATCGTTTTCCCCCTAATTGTAGGCATAAAAAAAGGACTGTATAAGGTTTCAAATTCAATCTCCAAAAAGCTCTCTAAGTCGTGCTTCTGACTAATTTCTTGTACCCACTGTTGATTGATATTAATAGCTAATTGTTTACCAATTTCATCGCATTGAAGCGTATTCAAACCGTCATCCAAAGTAATGAATATTGAATCTGTATCGCCATAAATTACATTGTACCCACACTCCTCTATCCATTTTTTTGTGGTTTGCATTATATCGTGCCCACGTAGTGTGATTGAACTTGAAAGACGTGGATCGTAAAAGCGACACCCCCGAGAACCAAGCACTCCATATAAGCTATTCATAATAATTTTTATAGCCTGCGATAACATAGGTTTTTGGCTATCTTTTGCTTCTTGTCTTGTTATTGATAGAGTTTTTATAAGGGCTGGTAAATGATTTTTATGTCTTGAAAAAAGTGCATTATTATATCCTGGAATTGCATCTTTTGGATTGAGCAACCCCTCAATTAAACCAAGAGGGTCTATACAAAAAGTACGCATAATTGATGGATATAAGCTTTTAAAGTCGAGTACAAGTACATTTTTATAAAACCCCGGTTTTGAAGACATTACATACCCTCCAGGACTATCAAAACTTAAGCCATGATCTCCTAAATTAGGTGCAACATAACCACTTCGGTGAAGTAAGGGCAGATAAAGGTTAACAAATGAAGCGACTGAACCTCCCATTCTATGAAGTTCAAGCCCCGTTAATTGACTCCTAACAACAGCAAAATCAAGTAAATTTAATTTGATAAAAATACGTAGAACCAGTACGCAATCTTGTCTATTGTATTTCGCAAGGGATAACTTATCATCATTAAATTGGCGTTCAATTTCTGCTAGCTGGTCACTTGAACTGATGAACTTTTTCTCACCAAGCTCCTTAGCAGCTACATTTGACAGGCTGAAGCTATCATAGTGGTAGGTCGCATTTTTTAACGTGTCTATACCGTCTATAACAACTCTTCCTGGTATAGTTAATCGAGTATAATGGCCTACTCGTAATTTTATTTTTTCGTTATTACGTCCAAGACGCAATTCTATACCTAGAGTTTCAGCTCTGGAGTGAAGAACAGAAAAATCAAACTCAATGACGTTCCAACCAATAATAAGATCTGGATCTGTTTTTGCTATAAAGTGCTGTAATTTATGTAAAAGATCGATTTCATCAACACACCATATTACTTCAATTGCATCACCATATTTAATCGGACTGCCAATCATTAATACACAATCAATGCCATGACCGACCAAACCAATGGAGAATAATACCCCTTCTCCATTGCATTCGATGTCTAAAGAAACTGTTTTAAACTTAGGATTTACATCTGGGTTATTTTTAAATTGGCAATTGGTTAACAGCCTATATCCGTCTTTATGTGTAATATCTCCTCTCACCCATGTGGAGCCTTTAATAAATCGCTCCATTAAAAAGCGATCTATAGGCCGTATGTCATCTTCGTATGTCACAATGCTCTCTGCGCTTAGAGCTTTTAACGCATTGTAGTAATGCTTAAGTGATTTAAAGTAGCAACCAGCCACAGTCCCCTGCTGGAAATCTTTTAGTTCTACAGGGACAATTTCAAAAGAAACACCTGAGAGCCGCAGTACTTTTTCTACCGTCGCCTTATCCTTTAACTTGATAAAAAAAACAACTGACTCTGGTAAGCTAATTGTTTTTAATGGCCCTTTTTCAGTTAAAAGCCAAATAACAAAACTTACGCCCAAAGGTGAATCAACTGTTTCTGTAGAGAGAATAAACCCCGAGTCTAAGTGCATTAATGAAATAAGCCTTGTAATAAAAAACGACAAAAATAAAATTTGTAAAGCAGGTTATATTTTATTTCTTTCTAAGTTAGTCTTAAGAAAAAATAATATGAGCATTCAATGAGCCCTTCTGAAATTATCCAACACGCTAATAATCTACTTCAACAAAACAAGCTTCAACAAGCAAAAAAAATAATATTATCTTTAATTCAAACTGCACCAGAGCACCATCAAGCTTGGCAAGTATTAGCCCAAGTACATCGACAGTTAAAAGAGCAAGAGCAATACCAACAAGCCAATAAACAATATGAGATGATTGCTTGGTTTAACCAACGTTTAGATAAAGCGAATCAGCATCTATTAAACAAAGAATTAAAACCAGCAGAAAACATTGCCCATGAGTTGCTCAAGCTTGTAGCGAATGAATACCGTGTTTTAGTGTTATTAAGTAAAATAGCTTTTCAGGCAAACGACTTAAAAACGTATTTGGCTATTACTTCTCATAATATAAATATAAACAGCACAAAATCAGCCGCTTATGATGCGCACATTGAAGCATTATTTAATACAAAGCAATATTTAGAACTAATCTCTTTTTATAATAGGTCGACCAAATTAGTTACTTTACTACCACAATCCCAAAGTCTACTCGCTGCTGCCTATGTAAAAATGATGGACTTCAAAAATGCATCTCTAAATTACCAATCTTTGTTAAATAAAAATTATTACCCCGCATATTGCAATTTAAGACTTGGAAACATAGAAAAGATAATTGGCAATAACCAAAGTGCTATTGCGTACTATTGCAAAACAATAAAACTAGCTCCCCATATAGGCGAAGCCTATTGGAACTTAGCAAACTTAAAAACATATACTTTCACTCAGCTCAATATAGCTAATTTAGAACAGCAGATAACAATAGACTCAAATAAATTAAATAAAGCACAACTTCACTTTGCTTTAGCTAAAGCATATGAACAACATAGCAGGTACGAAGATGCCTTTTTGCAGCTAAGAATAAGTAACGATTTACAAAAGTCACTTACCCCTTACATTACTAATGACTTTAATGAACGCTGTAAAAAATACCTAACCAAAAAAGTAGCCAATACAGTACATACCTCAACCGAAAATGAAGTCCAGCTAATATTTATTGTAAGCTTGCCTAGAAGTGGCTCTACACTTATTGAGCAAATACTGGCATCGCATAGCCATGTTGACGCTAGCTATGAATTATCAGAAATCAATTCTATTGCAGTAGAGTTAGAAAACCTTCAGATAAAAAGCAACGTACCTTATAAGCTAAATAGTTTGACTCAAGATCACTTGGCAACATTAGCCAAACGCTACTTAAAATTCATTGAACCTTTTCGCAATAACAAGCCTTACTTTATTGATAAACAACCAGTCAACTTTCAACATATTGCTCTTATCAAAACTTTATTCCCTAATGCAAAAATAATCGATGTAGAACGAGATAAAAAAGCGACTGCATGGAGCCTTTATAAGCACTCATTTTCACAAGGCCATAGTTATAGCTATGATCAGGAAGATTTAGCTCACTACATGAATGAATATTATAAGCTGATGACACATTGGCATAGCGTATATCCTGACGAAATATATACAATTAATTATGAAAGCTTAATAAACAACTTCACTGAAACGGTTGATGATTTATTTGAACATTGCAATTTAGTAGTAGAGCAAGCGTGTTATGAGTTTTATAATAACCAACGCCCTGTTTTAACTCCCAGTTCAGAACAAGTACGTAAGCCAATTTACAAAGAAGCGTTGACTGACTGGAAAAAATATGCAAATCATCTAACGCCACTGCTTAATAGGCTAAATTAGTAAACAAGCTGCTTGTAGTTACACTCTTATAACTCTAAAATCCATAGCACTGTAATTATATACATACTTTAGGTAAATCATCCCATGCTTTCTGACTCACTAAAAAAAACAATTAGGCAAGTACACCAGCATGTGGCTAGTAACCTAAACGATTATCGCCCTCGTAGCAGTCAAAACTACCTTGTAGCCGAAATAGCAAAAACGCTTGCTGGCGAATACCATAAAAAGCAGCGCATTTGCGTAATTGAAGCAGGCACCGGTACAGGTAAGTCTCTTGCCTATTGTTTAGGCGCATTACCGCTTGCCTTAGCGCAAAAAAAGAAGCTAGTTATTTCTACCGCAACGGTTGCACTGCAAGAACAATTAATAGCAAAAGAACTCCCATTTTTTAAAAAGCATTCAGGCCTCGACTTTAAATTTGATTTAGTAAAAGGTCGCCATCGTTATATTTGTGCCCACAAATTACATAATGCTGTAAACGGCGATAGCCAAACACAAATGGACTTTATGCCAACGCTTACTTCACCATTTAGCGCAATGGAAACCAAGTGTTTGAATGAGCTATATAACGCCTATGTGAATAAAAAATGGCAAGGCGATAGAGACAGTTGGGCCGATACTGTACCCGATAGAGTGTGGAACTTAATAGCGTGCGATAAACATTCATGCCAACGCCAAATGAAGGCCCATCAAACGTGTCCGTTTCAGCTTGCTCGTAATCAATTAATGCAAATGGATGTACTGGTAATTAATCACTCTTTATTACTTGCCGATTTAGACCTAGGCGGTGGTAAAATTTTACCAGAGCCCGACAACACCATTTACGTTATTGATGAAGCCCACCATTTAGCACATATAACACGCGATTTTTCATCAGCTGCTGCCACAATCAAAGGCACGATAGAATGGCTTGATAAGCTCACCAAGTTTAGCGGGAAAATGGCGAAGGTTTTAGTGGGGCAAAGAGCTATTGGGCAAAACTTTAAACTTTGCGACAGCATTAATGACGCGAATAAAGATTTAAAAGTAGTTCGCGACATTCTTGATAATGCCGACTTTGAATACTCAAAAGACGATACTTATCGCTTTGAACACGGTGAAATTCCACAATCGCTGCACAGTAAAGCAAAAGACATAAGCGAAGCCACGCAAGATGCGCTGCGCTGCTTAAACAAAATGCACGACACACTCACCCAAGATGTAAGTGACGGCGACATAAAACCTTACGTTGCCGACCCAATACTAGGCGAAAGCGGGCAATACATAAACCGATTAGAGCAGCTAAACAAACTTTGGTTTAGTTACGCTAAAAAAGGTGAAGGTGCTCCGCATGCACGGTGGATAAAACGCCTTGAATACAAAAGCCATCACGATCACTTATTAAGCGACTGCCCTATTGAGGTCGGTTACTACCTAAAAGATAAATTATGGCGCGAATGCGCAGGTGCTGTTTTGTGTTCTGCTACATTAAGTGCACTCGGCTCGTTCGATCACTTTGCTTACGAAACAGGGCTTGCCAAAGAAGAAGGCGTTAAATTTATTAAAGTACCTTCTCCTTTTGACTACCCAAAACAAGCCACTTTACGTATTCCGGTATCTAAAGTAGAACCTACCGATAAAGACTTTAGTGATCACCTAGCTAAAACTTTACCAGAGTACCTAAATGATAAAAAAGCGAACCTTGTATTGTTCGCTTCTTACTGGCAAATGGACCATGTAACAAAGTTTCTTAGAACAAAAGGTTTTAACTTATTAGTACAAGGTGAGATGTCGCGAGAAGCGTTGCTTAAATTACACACCAAAAATATAGATGAAGGCAAAGGCAGTATTTTATTTGGAACACAAAGCCTCTCAGAAGGCCTTGATTTACCTGGAAAATATTTAGAGAACTTAATAATTACTAAAATTCCGTTTGCTGTACCTACTTCGCCAATAGAAGAAGCGCAAGCAGAATTTGTACAAAGCAAGGGCGGTAACCCGTTTTTAACGATTACCGTACCAGACGCCGCAAAGAAATTGGTACAAAGCTGTGGTAGACTGCTGCGAAAAGAGAGTGATGAAGGCTGTATTACTATTCTCGATAGGCGCTTAGTTACTAAGCGATACGGTAAAGCCATGCTCGACACCCTACCACCATTTAAAAGACAAATAGATTATTAATGTTTGAACTCGCACTCGATCCAACAACTTGGGCTGTTTTATGTGCTGTTGCACTTGCCGCAGGTTTTATAGACGCTATCGCCGGTGGCGGTGGCATGTTAACTGTGCCCGCTTTACTAACAGCTGGCTTACCTCCGCATTTAACACTAGGAACCAATAAACTAGCAGCAAGTTTTGGCTCGTTAACGGCAAGCTATACATACTATAAAAAGAACTTATTTAGTCCAAAGTTTTGGGCTGCCTCTATTATTGCTACCGCAATAGGTGCATTGATAGGTACTGTTATTGTTGATCATTTAAGTATCGATTTTTTAAACAAACTACTCCCCATTATTATTATTTTAGTTGCCGCTTATAGCTTATTTGGTAATTTAAGTACCACAGAAGGCGATGAACTCCCTAAACTAAACAAAGCGATGAAAATAAAACAATGGTTACAGGGTTTAGCATTAGGCTTTTTTGATGGTTTAGCAGGCCCAGGTACGGGGACATTTTGGACCGCTTCTAATGGCATGCTTTATAAAATGAACTTGCTACTCAATTGTGGTTTAGCGCGTTCAATGAACTTTGTTTCTAATTTTATATCGCTCATCACCTTTGTAGCACTCGGCCATGTAAACTTTTTACTTGGCATAACAATGGGCTTTTTTATTATGCTAGGCGCATGGTTTGGAGCACATTCGGCGATACGTTTTGGTAGTAAATTTATTCGCCCTGTATTTAATACTATGGTTATACTTTTAGCTTTAAAACTAATTTACGAGGCTTACTTTTAATATGCATTCAATGGCTTTAGATAAACTACGCCAACAAGTTGCAACGCTAAAACAACAAGCTGAGCAATTTGATAAAGCTAAACTTTTTTCTAAAAATCGTTACATGCAAGCGCAACCTAGCTTGTTTGACCGCGCAGTTTTTAGTACAAAAAGCATGAACCTCGTCGATTACGTAATAGAAATAGAAGATGAAGTGTCAAGATTACCGCCAAGTGAGCATCGCCATGCTTATACTTACGCACTTGAACGTATAGGAGCTCAGGTACAAGCTGTATTCAACGTTATTAAATCAACGCCTATTTGGGTTAAAGAAAACAAAAGCCATTATAAACCACGCCCTAAGCAAACCGTTTATAAGCAAGCGGTACAAAAAATAATGCAATCATCGCACGAGCTTTACGACGAATTAAAACAAAACCATGAGTTTGAACGCCGTTTAGTGCTCATGATTGAAGAGCGTAAAATGCAAATGGATAAAGCATCGCCAGCTAAAGCACAAAAGCTTAACCTTGAAATATTAAGCACACACGCTCGATTAGGCCGCTGCAGAAAAGCAATTTCTGCCACCGAGGACAAAATACAACAAGTAGAAAAACAGCAGCTGCGTTAAGCCGAACTTTACTATGCAGCTTTATTATCATCCATTGTATTCAGACCTTATCCTTGCAGAACGTCATCGATTTCCTATTCAAAAGTATAAGCTACTTAAAACAGAAATAGAAAACCTAGGTGTTTCGGCTATTCACTTTCAAGAGCCTATAAAAGCAACTAAATCTCAACTTTCGCTATGTCATAGCCAACGTTATATAGATGACTTTTTAAATGGGACTCTAGGTGATAAAGCAATTAAAAAGATGGGATTTCCCTATTCGCAACAACTTGTAGAGCGTACTCTTTTATCTATTGGCGGGAGTATTCAAGCTGCTGAAGCGGCTTTTAGTCACGATCTAACCTTCAATTTAAGCGGTGGTTATCATCATTCTCATAGTGATTTTGGCAGTGGCTTTTGTATTTTTAATGATTTAGCTATTGCAGCAGCACATTTAATAAATACAGAGCAAGCCGACACTGTTTTAATTTTTGATTGCGACGTACACCAAGGCGATGGCACAGCACAAATCACTCAAAACCATAACCAAATTATTACCTGCTCAATTCATTGTGAACAAAATTTTCCTCGTAATAAGCAAGAGTCCACTTACGACTTTGCATTGCCCGCTAAAACAGCCGACGATGAGTACCTTGCTACATTAAAGCAAGCACTCGATTTTTGCGTGCGCATACATAACCCTGATATTATTTTGTATAATGCAGGCGTTGATATTTACACTAAAGACGAGTTAGGCTTGTTCAATATATCGCTCAATGGCGTATATGAGCGCGACTTGTTTGTTCTCAACTTCTGTAAGCAACATCAAATCCCACTAATGTGCGCTTTAGGCGGCGGTTATCAGCGTAATTTGAGTTCACTAATTAATGTTCATAAACAACTATTTAAAGCCGCTATCGATTTATAGTAAGCCTTAGTATAGACTCAGTTAAACGGATTATTTTAAAGCGGTGGGAATATGCGATTACACGAAGACATACACAACTATTACGAAAAGATTGTAGTTGAAGAAATCATCAAACTTAAACTTGATGAAAAATATGATGAAGATGTAATGGCTGACTTTTGTTGTACGGTACTAAATCAGCTCCCGCCACGATATATTCGCTACGATGTAGATATGGCGTTTTATTTACCGCAATCAGAACGCATACATATGGAACAACGTGTGCAAACAGCAATAAATGTCGCCATTAGCCAAATATCAAAAAAGAAAGAATTAAATGACAAGCCCACTTGATCAAGCCCCTACACATATTAAACTTGCAGTAGATTTAATTATGATACTAGAGCAACACGATGTTGCTCCAGAAGAGGTCTTAAAAGCACTCGATATTGTAAAAAGCGACTTTGAAAAGAAGCTAGAAAAGCTATAACTCTATTCTATTATTTGTATGTCGTGCTCGGTAACGATACCTTCGTGTTTAGTGCAATCAATTTTAACTTCACCAAATGTACGCCTAGGCGAAGTTGAACGACGACAGGTCATATTTTGTGCCTTAACGCCAAATTGCGTTATATACAACGTAACTGTTTCATCTATTAGTTGTTTTTGTTGCGTAGTCGCTGCACTGTAAAATGCATCGTATTGCGCAGACCAATTTTTAACCCCCGCTTCCTTTGCAACGCCTAGCCAGCCCATCCCTAGTTTAGTAGATTGCTCCAAGTATTGGCCTTTCAAAAACATAAACGCCAACGTGTATTGTGCGCTTTTATAGCCTAGCCCAGCAGGCTCTTTTAAATAATTGAAAGCGGCCTCAAACTGTCCTTTTCGATACGCTTTAATACCATTGTATTCATTCTTTTTCATGGTGGTATCACTGTAAAGGTTGATTGAGCTTGAATTACATCCACCCAAAAAAGTGATAAATACCATAGAAACTACTGAGAACGTTTTCATTCTTATCCTTAATTTATTATTTTTATATGCCAGTTCCGAATATGGCTTACACTTTTTATAAACCCTGTTATTCTAAAAACCAATCAGCTTAATTAAAATACTATCATGACCTTAGCAAGCTTACTGCGATTATTTTTTCTGGCCGCTATATGGGGCGCTTCTTTTTTATTTATGCGAATGGCAGCTAACAGCTTGGGGCCTGCGGTATTAATTGAGTTTAGAGTAGGCTTTGCTGCAGTTACTTTATTTATTGTTGCTTTATATTTAAAACGCCGCTTAGCGTTTGTCCAACATAAAAAACACTTTTTTATTATAGGCGCGTTTAATTCTGCCCTTCCGTTTTTATTTTTTGCTTACGCAGCCCAAACTATTAGCGCATCCACACTCTCAATTTTAAATTCGACAACACCAATATGGGGTGTTGTCGTTGGAATTTTATGGACGAAAACAAAGCCCAATAAAAGTATGGTGCTTGGTTTACTACTTGGCTTAATAGGCGTTGCAATACTCGTTGGGCAAAATCATTTTGTATTAAATAGCCAATCAATAATGGCTATAATAGCAGCATTGAGTGCTTCACTTTGCTATGCCATTACATCGCATTACACTAAAAACGCGCCTAAACTGGCCCCATTCGATAATGCCCATGGCTCAATGTGGGCTTCGAGCTTTATGGTATTACCGCTTATCTTATTTATGCCAATACGAGAAATACCAAGCACCAACATTATGCTAGGTGTATTAGTACTGGGCGTAGTATGTACCGCCCTTGCTTATATTTTATTTTTTAAATTAATCGACGATATTGGCCCAACCTCAGCGTTAACAGTCACGTTTTTAATTCCATTATTTGGCATATTTTGGGGGCATTTATTTTTAGATGAGCAAATAGGGCCAAATACATTACTAGGCGCACTATTTGTAATTGTAGGCACTATGCTGGTTACTGGTTTCTTACCACGAAAAAAGCACTTAGCTAAAACAAGCTAAGTACTTATATCAAGCGCTTTTACCAAACGCTTACTTTTGCGCCTTTTTGCTTAAGTTTTCAATTAAGTCTTGGGCGCTAAAGCTGTTGTCACTTGGCTTTATACCTTTGCCCATTTTAATATCAATCAGGGTGTGCACTTCTTTGCGTTTATCATTGTTGCTTAACTGTACGCCTACGCTGCTTGTTGGGCTAGCGCGTGTTTCGCAAGTTAATAAACCACAGCTTCGCTCATATTGCTGGCTTTGTGATGCACTAATAGATGACGCAGGAGCTTGCGATTTAGACTCAACAAAGGTTTCTTTATTAGTTACAACAAACCAGTCGTAGCCTTGCGCTTGTGTAAGCTCAGCCGCGCGCAATAATGCATAGTCACCGGCATCGGCTACGTTGTTTGACACACTTTTAAATTCTACTCGGTATTGATCGTCGCTAATTTTTTGCTCGCTGTAACCTTGTGAGCCATTATTCGCGGCGCGGTAATCAGGTTTAGATGCACAGCCCGCCATAAGTAAAATACTGATAATTAAAATAGATGTTTTCATAGTTCACCTCGTTTTATACACATTATTATTTGTTTAACTGCCACTTTGCGCTAATTGCTTGCTGCTCTTGCACTCTATCTAGTGGTGCGCCGCTGATCATGCTGTCTATAACAGCATCTAAGTCACTGTTATTAGACGCCGTTTGATATTGCGCGCCATTGTTACTTTGCTGCGTAGCTGTTTGCGCTTTAATTTGCCAACCGCTTTGCGTTTTACAAGCAATGCTTGTTTGCGTTGTATTATTTGAGCTTAGTGCATACTGCCTACAAAGCTCACCTTGCTGATTTTTAAAACTTAGCTGCGCGCTAAATAGTGAGCCATCACTTTGCTCAAACACACCACTACTTAGCTGCGTATTAAGGGCGGAGGCTGTATTACTGGCTACTAAATTTTGCGACTCATTGGGTTGTAAATAGCTAGTCATTGCAATACCAAATACCACAGCAATGCTTGCTGCTATTGCTAAACTTTTATTAGCCGATTGCTTAACCTTTTGCCAAGGCGTTAACGTTACTACATTACTGTTTAACGTGTTTTTTTTCGTTGCTATATCAAGCTTTGCAACCGTTTTAGCTAATGAGTCACTAAGGGGTGCGTCGTCAATACTTGTTGCGTGCTCTTTTACTAACATGTCTACTTCGCTAAATTCTGCAAGTCGCATTACTAGCGCATCATCGGTTTCAAGGGCTTTACGCACTTGCTCCATTTCGTGCTCACTTAGCTCTGAGTCTAAAAAGGCGCTAAGTGTTTCGTCGTTAATGTTCATACTTGCTCCTTTTTAAAGTCGGGTTTTATTAAGTTATAAAGCGTGCTGCGTGCGCGCGATAATTTACTCATTACACTGCCTATAGGTATATCTAGCGTATGTGCTACTTCTTTATAGGCCATGCCCTGCACTGCCACCAGCGATACTATGGCGCGTTGCTCTTCGGGTAATTGCCCAAGTGCTGTATTTACATTTTTAAGCATTTGTTTGTTTTCGAGTGTTTGGTGTTCATTGCTTGTTATTGGTTCTGGTAAAATATCGGCCTGAGCCGTATTTTGCCTTACCTTGCGTGAGCGGTATTCGTCTATCCACACATTACGGCAAATTTTAAATGCCCACTTAGCAGGCTCAACGTCATCCGGAATGCCTTTTACTAATAGTTTTTCAATTGTTATTTGCACTACATCGTCTGCATCTGCTTTACTACCCGTTAGCGAATAGGCAAAACGCCTAAGCATGGGCAATAAGGTTTTTAGAGTTTCGTTCATTGATTTTTACCCCTTTTATAAAGAAGACGATTCAAAAAAACATTTATTCCCAAATAATCAAAATAATTTAAATAATGAAATATTTCTATGTGTTAAACGTTAACTAACCAGCATGATAAATTTAATAGAAGTAACCCACTATGAATATTAAAAACACACGCGTTAAACACATAATAGCCGCCTCGCTTTGCATATTTAGCGCAACGAGTTCAGCCAACATAGTAAGAGTCGATCAGGTGCTTGGGCAGCTAAGCCCAATAGAGCAGCGTATTGAGCAAACTATAGAGCGAGCACAACGCCTGCCGCTTCCGGTGCCTGTACCACAAGTTTCGATTGATGAACTAAAAGCGAAAATAAGTGAGCCAATTAGCAGCTTACCTAATGTGCTTAACATTAATATAAATAGCCAAAACACCGCATTTGTAGAAGTAGAGCTTGAAAACGGCTTTAGAGCTATAGAGCGCCAATGGTTATTAATGGCAAATAGCCAACAACTTAATACCCTAAAGCAGCAAAATGTAACTATTGTATCGGTAAAAAATTACAACGCACTTAACATGAGCTTAGTGCGCTTTAACGTACCCCAAGGTGTTAATTCTAAAAGTGAGTTATTAAAAGCGCTTAACTTAGATGAGTCTGCAATACTTGACCGAAACCACATTTACCAAGCGCAAACAGGCGAGCCTAGCGTGAAAGTAACACAAAATAAGCCTGTTGCTCCTTACTGCACACAAAGCGTAAAAATTGGCATGATCGACAGCGCCATTAATACCAAACACAGTGCTTTTAAAGGCGCCAATATCACCACGCAAAGCTTTTTACCTAAAGGGTTAAGCTCGCCAAATTTACACGGCACCGCCATTGCAGGGCTAATTACAGGTAAAGGCGCAAAACTTAACCCGCTTTTAGGCAGTGCCAAGCTTTACAGTGCCGAGGTGTTTTATAGGCAATCTGAATATGCACAAGGGGCTACTTTATTTGCCATAGTAGAAGCACTTGACTGGTTAGTTAGTAATAAAATACCCGTAATAAATATGAGCCTAACGGGGCCAAATAACGCAATTTTAGAAGCAAGTATTACTGCAGCAATAAAACAAAATGGTTTAATTGTAGCTGCTGCGGGTAATCAAGGTCCGGCGTCGCAGCCGTTATACCCAGGCGCGTATAAAAGCGTGATAGCGGTAAGTGCTATTGATTCAAAAAACCACATTTATAGATGGTCAAATAAAGGCGATTACATAGACTTTACAGCCCTTGGTGTAAATGTTGTTACAAGCCAAAGTAATGGAAAATTTAGTAGGGAGTCGGGTACGTCAATGGCGGCGCCGCATGTAAGCGTGGCATTAAGTTGTTTATTGTTAAAGCATGGTAATAATAAAACTAAAGCACTTAACGAGCTTACATCGCTGGCCGTCGATTTAGGCGAGCAAGGCAAAGACACCACCTTTGGTTATGGCGCCATTTACCCACCTAAAAGTGCACTTTAACTGACGCCGATAAAACCGATTGCGTATAGGTATTACTACTAAGCTTTGATTGATAATCGCCATATTCAGCCTCGGCTATTAGTTTTACGTGCTCAAACACAGCTAGGTTATAAAACGCATTAACTACATTTCGGTGCTCATCTCGCGACGGTATTTGCTCAAAAAAATCATCCGTTGTTTGCTCATCGTAATCTTTATTTTGATAACGCCAGCCAGCCCCCACTTTGTTAGCCACATTAAAGGCCGTAAATTTGTGCGTAACTTTAGTAGTAAAGCCGTAACCGTTAAAGTCGTATTGGTTGTCGTCGGCGTTTTCTTTATCAGCACTTAGCGCTGCCATTAGCATGGTTTGGCCATTATTTATAAAATGATAAAGCGCTACATCGGCACCTACGCCGTCGGCATTACGTGCTTTTGCATTAGCAAAACGTTTAGTTTTGGTTTTTATGCTCATACGTAAATACGTATACGGGTTTAAAAAATGGCCATAGTAGGCGCTGGCTTGATTAAAATGTAAAAATGTATCGCCATCTACATTTGCTTTTGCACCATCGTAACGAACCCCTACCTCGTGATTACTAAAGGTATAGCTGCCATCTAAACCATATTGATGAAGGTCTAAATCGTATTGATCAAACTCATCGTAGTCTTGTTGTTCAAACTTATAGCTTGAAGTTAATTTAGCGCCTTTGGTTAATTGCCATTTTGCATTAACACCGGCTGCGGTTTTTATGCCGCTGTCACTTTGCGACGAAATATCGTCAAGCTCCTGAACAGAGAGCGCCGAGTTACTTAATACCCCAATTTCTGCATCTGCATTTAGCTCAAAGCTACTTTTAAAGGGTTTATTTTGCTCAGCTGTTTTAACGTGGTTAGTTTGTGCAAGCACCGCTTGGGCACTAAAAACACACAGTGTCGCGGTTATAACTGCTTTCATATTTATTCTCCAACAGGCCGAATAGGTTTCCCTATTCGGCATTTGTGCAAACACGCTTAGGGCGTGTTGATCTTTGATTGTTGAATTTGCAGCAGTATGTTTGGTTTTTAGGCAAGGCAGAGCCTATGAAGTGTGGTTGTTCCACATAAATAGGCGATAACGCAGCATAAATGCCAAACATGCGCTGCCCTTCGGGTTCTGCCTAGGGGCGATAAACTATTTGTTGTCTACATGGATGCAGGTAAGGGGCGTGAGCAGGACACGGAAGCTTTGCTCAGTTTAACCGCCCCTAGATTGAACAAATTTCAATCCGCAAATTTCAACACGCCCTAAAGGCCTAGGTCTAAATCGTTAGTAATGTTGGTTACTACTTCACTTGCAGTGCTAAGTGCTACATCGTTACTAATTTGATCAGTGACCGCTGCACTCACCTGCCCGCTAACACTTTGCTGTACCGTGCTTTGTAAACTGCTAACCGTACTATCTTGCACGCTGGCAATTAAAGATTGCTGAACACTACTTACAACTTCATTACTGGTATTAATTGCATCACCTACCTGCAGTGCAGAACTCACTGAGTTTGCAGCCGTATTAGTAATTGCTAATTGGTTTGTAAGCTCACCCGCATTAAGCGCATTTGTTGCATCAGCTTGTGTTACTGAATCTGTAGAGCTACTCACATTTGAAAGTAAAGAGGCACTTGTTGGTGTATCAGTAGTATCAGGCTGAGCGGCTTGCTCAGAGCTAACAGAAAGTAATGACGATTGGCTCACTGCAGTCGTTAAATTACCCGCCGATGAGGTTAACTGCGCGGTTGCATCAAGTGCTGTATTGACTGTGGTATTGCCTGTGGCATTTAAAGACGATGCCGATGCATTCAATGAGTTATTTAAAGATGAGCTGGCAGATGCAACTAATGAATTTGCAGGCTCTGCGGCCTCGCTGCTTTCTTGCGCTGAAGTTTGTGTATTATTTGCCGTTGAATCTGTAGCTTGCGAGTCATCAGCCGTTACTTGTGTATTGCTAGATGCGTTTGTGTCATTGCTACCACTGGCTGTTAAACCGTTTTGTGAAAGCGCAATAGATGTAGATGTTTGTTGCTGCGCCGACGTTGACTGGGATATTTCAATATCAGCGGCCTGCACTGCACCTGTAAAAGTACACACACCGCTTAACATCATTACGCTTACAATTTTATTTAATTTAGTCATTGTTTTGTCCTCTAGTTTGTCGGATTGACATAAAGAAGACGATTTACAAAAACACTTTATTCCAAAATAAATTAAAAAATTACAATAAAACCACTTATGACCTAAATTTCAAATACTTAAAGGTAAGCTAATACCCTACGGCGTTAGCGTTTCACTATTTTGTATCAGCAATAACAGCTCGGCAGTGGCGGTTGCATCAGCCAATGCGCGGTGATGGCTGGTTAAATTTAAATTAAAATGCGATGAGAGATTACCAAGCGAATACGACTTTAAGCCTTTAAACGCTTTGCGCGATTCAACCACGGTGCACATTTTTGGCATTTTAAAAAAGTGCCCTGCCATCTCGCATTCTTTTTTAATAAAGCCGTAGTCAAAATTAACGTTATGGGCTACAAAAATACTGCCTGCTAGTTTATCAATTAGTGGCTTTACAACCTCTGCAAATACGGGCGCGTTATAAACCATGCTGTCGCTAATACCAGTTAGTGACGTTATAAATCCAGGTATATGGCGCTCGGGGTTAACTAAGCTCGTCCAGGTATCAATTACTTTACCGTGCTGCACTTTTACAAGGCCTATTTCGGTAATACGGTTACCGCCTTTTAAGCCGCCTGTGGTTTCTATATCAACTACGCTGTAAATACGGTTTGGATCTACAAACCATTTAACCGCAGCAATGTGTACCTCAAAGCCTACGTTTTTTAAGTTATCAATAGTGGTTAATTGGTTGCGCCTAAGCTTATCGCCCGGTGCTTTTACTTCTTCAAAATGTACTTGGCCATTATTGATAACCATTAAGTCGGGGTAGCCGTCTTTTAGCTGTAAATAATGTTTACTCATGGCTGTTAAATGAGTAATTAATGCCTCAAGTGGGCTGTTTAAAATGAGCGCCTCTAGTGGCTCTAATAAATTGCTGCGCCATCTAAACAAGCCGTTAGGTTGGTCAAAGTATTGCGCTGCATTTTTGCATACCAAATTAAGTAATGCTTGTGGCGTTTGACACTGTGCTAAGCGCTCATTTATCTGTGTTTGCTGCGCTTCATAAAAATTACCAAGCCTTAATACTTGCGGATAAATATCAAACTCATTGCATGGTGGATAAGGCGACTCCACAAATAACTCATGCCAAAATACTAAACCAAATAAACTTTGCCAAAGCATGTTTTCGGTATTAAATACAGCCATACCTTGGCGAGTATAATAATCGTTTACGCCCTGCTCTACTTCACCTCGGTACAGTTCATCTATTTCTAGCACGCACTGAGTATCGGCAAGCATGGCACTTAAACGCGAACGTGTTTTTTTATTAAACTTACGCATTAAAAAATCGTCAGCAAAATACAGTAAATCATCAGTAAGTGGGTTTTCGATAATGGCTTCTAATCGAGCTTTTACCCACTCTTTATTGCCAAGCCTGTATTGCTCTCTTATTTGAATTTCTTGTGCTTCGCTATCATCCACGCACCCTTCTAGTAAGCTAAAAGCAAGTTCGCTATCAACTGTTTTTAGCTGCCTATAAAGCCTAACTAATAATTTATTTTTTAATACAACGGCAATGGCACCATGTGTAGCTTGCACTAAAACCTGCGACGCTAAAGCGACGTAATCGCTCTCATCTGTAATGTTTTTAAATGCTAACCGGTAACGGTTTAGTAAATAGTTTGATTGCGCTTCGTCAAGTGTTTCAAAACGCGACAAGCTCTCGCTGTGTCCTTCGCGTGTAGCGGTTAAGCCTAAGTCTCGCATTACAAAACGATTTTGATGATTTACATCGCCGCTGCTTAGTTTGCCTGCAAATAAAAACTCAAAATACTCGTAGTAATCACTGCGGTTATTAATTACATACTGGCTATAAAGTGGCGCAAGCTCTTGTGGGCACGCTTTAAAAAACTCACGCGCAATATCCACCAGCGCGCCTTTAGCAGCGCTCTTTTTAAAGCTTATTTGCTCACTGTAATTACTTAGCAACTCAACCAAAGAAGGCTTAGTTAAGTGCGCTAAAAGCTGCGAATAATGCTGCTCGTTTGGCTCAAATAAAATGCCCGCTTTTTTTAGCGCATAAATAGCCTGATGCGGCGATGTTATTTCTTCATAATTGAGCGATTGCGCCTGCACCAAATAAGGCTTGCGTGAGTACACGCGCGCCAACATGCACTGGCTTTGCTCATCTAGCTGGTTAATTTTACTAATAAATTCACTATGTTTAGGCTCAAGTAAATGCATACATTTACTTGTTACAAACTCAATAAGCTCTTTAAAATGCGCTAAATAGTATTTTGCTGGTAATTCTTTTTTCATAATATCGCCACAACTGTATATAAAAACAGTATCCAGTATTTATGCTTATTATTCAATCTTAAACTTGTAATCAGTAATGCTTATAGTTGTCATATATAAATAATGTAGAGTCGATAAGCACTAAATGTAAAAACCGATATATTGCAAGCCATACAACGAAAGCAAACCATTGCCATACACTGTAAAGGTGGCACCTGCGGCACAAGGTTGGTCGCTGCACTTATTTTAAATTCGACAGGTTACACATAAGAAGAGGTATACAACCTAGTACAAGGCATTCGATCTAAAGCGCTTACTATAGAACTGCAAAAAGAGTATTTTGAGAACTTTAAGGGATAGGCTGTGATTGGGGAGGATTTAGCACTATAAATAGTGCTAAAAATATTATTTTTTAATGCTCGTTATTAGCGAGCGTGGATAACGCTTAACCACTTGTTAGACATTTTTGCTACTGATTAATTTTTCCATGCGTTCTGAATTACTACCAACTCTAACGTAACCTTTTTCAGAATACCAAGAATAAAGAGCACCCTTATCAAGAGTTCGATCAAAAGCATGCACATCAAGCTGTAACTTTGTACACCCAAGCTTAATTGCAACTTCTTCTGCCTTATGAAGAAGTGAACCACCTAAGCTTTGATTTCTAAATTCCGGAAGTACGTATATTTCGTAAATAAATCCAAGTGATTTATCACTCCAATCTTCAAAAGATAAAAACGCAGATTCAAGACCATCACATTTGGCTATAAACTCAAGTGTCCGTCCACTTTGTGCTCTTTCTGCACGAGTACGAAGAGTGCCATTTTGTATTTGATTTAAGTTGTTAATTTTATTTACTTCTATCAAAAAACCTCCGAATAACACTGGTTCCTAACAAGACTGTAGAATAACTCCAACAGCCAAATTCAATTAAAAAACGAGCTCCTGTAATTAACTCTAAGTGTAGTGGTAGAGTAATTTTGGTCACCCATTAAGAAAGAAATGTTATGCTATTTGCATACAAATTTGGGTGAAAAAA
>NZ_JADYWQ010000023.1:0-48330 GCF_015864725.1 Pseudoalteromonas sp. NSLLW24
TATATATGACAGCAAACCTGTCCCTGCTATCGTTGAATGACACCTTGCAATACTGGAGGAGACCATATATGAACTCTGGTTAAGAGATTTATTAACGTATTGAATCATGGTGATATTTAAATTTATTTTCTCTAGTCAGAGATTTTTAGTGAAAACAAGGCGAATTTACGCGTCAATAGCTGGCCTATTGCAAGTAAATTCAACGCTGTTAGCGCTGAAAATAGCTGCTTGAGATAGATTTATTATCCATAGTTCAGGTTATTTACAAATTCAAGATACAAAAAAACCAGTAAGCTAAAAACTTACTGGTTTTTTATTAACTTTAAATCAGTCTATTTAGTAAATTACCAAATTTTTACGCGATCTTCTGGTTTGATATACATTTTATCACCTTCTTTTACGTCAAACGCTTCGTAAAACTCAGGCATATTCGACAAGATACCGATTACACGGTAGTGACTTGGTGAATGAGGGTCTGTTAATAAACGATTACGTAACTCTTCATCGCGATAGTTACGACGCCAAATTTGTGACCAACCCATAAAGAAGCGTTGATCGCCTGTGTAACCATCAATCACTGGTGATTTTTTATCACCTAAAGACAGCATATACGCTTTATGCGCAACCGTTAAGCCACCTAAGTCACCAATGTTTTCGCCAAGCGTTAGCTCGCCATTAACACTTGCATCTTCAAACGGTTTATATTCGTTATACTGTGCAACTAAAGCCGCTGTACGCTCTTCAAATTGCTTAAGGTCAGTCTCACTCCACCAGTTACGTAAGTTGCCATCACCGTCGTATTTAGCACCTTGGTCGTCAAAACCATGACCAAGCTCATGCCCAATTACTGCACCAATTGCGCCGTAGTTTACAGCATCATCCGCTTCTAAATTAAAGAATGGCGGTTGTAAAATAGCTGCTGGAAATACAATTTCGTTGTTTACTGGATTGTAATACGCATTTACTGTTTGCGGAGTCATGTGCCACTCAGAGCGATCAACTGGTTTACCCAATTTAGCAATCATGTCTGCGTATGCCCATTCGCTATAACGAATGTAGTTACCTACTAGCTCATCTGAGTTAATATCCAGCTCTGAGTAATCTTTCCACGTGTCTGGGTAACCAATTTTAGGCGTAAATTTGTCTAGTTTTTCTTTCGCTGCAAGCTTTGTCTCAGGGCTCATCCACTCAAGGTTTTCGATAGCAACACCGTAACCTTTAATTACGTTATCAACTAATTCTTCCATGCGTGCTTTAGCTTCTGGCGGGAAGTTATCTTTAACGTATACCTTACCTAAAATTTCACCAAGTACACTGTTAGATGCATCAACCGCTTGCTTCCAAAGAGGTGCTTGTTCTTCTACGCCACGAAGTGTTGTGCTGTAAAAGTCAAAGTTAAGGTTAACTAAATCTTCACTAAGTAGCTCTGCATAACCACTTACAAAATGAAATTTTAAGTAGTTTTTCCACGTCGCTAAATCAGTGTCTTTGTAAATAGTAGCAAGTGCTTCTAAATAGCTAGGTTGGCGTACAATAATGTCACTTGCACTCACGCCAGCATCTTTAAAGAATGCAGCTAAATCAAGGTCACCCATCAGCTTGCTTGCATCTGCTACTGTCATCTTGTTATAAGATTTAGTTGCATCACGGCTTTGCACACGGCTCCACTGAGCATCAGCTAGTGTTTTTTCAAATGCAAGTACGCTCTTAGCAGCTTCTGCTGCACTTTTAACGCCTGACTTTGCTAAAACATCAGTGATGTATTGCTCGTAAGAAGCGCGAATTTTAGTGAATTTTTCGTCATCTTTTAAGTAATAATCACGATCTGGTAAACCAAGACCCGACTGAGATAAATACAATGCATACTCGCTTGAGTTTTTAGCATCGTTATTTACAAACCAACCAAACGGTAAAGTACCGCCTTGTTTTTGAATTTTAGCCATTAAACCCACTAAATCAGCTTTAGATTTAACGCTATCAATTGTATCTAATGACGGTTGTAATGGCGTAATACCTAGCTCATTACGCGCATCTTTATTCATATAGCTTTTATAAAATGCGCCAATTTTATACTCATCGCTGCCTTTTTTAGCGGCCTTATTCGCGGCTGCGTTTTCAAGGGCAATTTTCATCGCTTTTTGTGACTCATCATATAACTGCGAAAAAGAACCGTAGTTAGATTTATCACCTGGTATTTCAGTTTTAGCTAACCACTGACCATTTACATGGTAGTAAAAATCGTCTTGTGCGCGTACTGAACTATCCATATTAGCTAATTCAATACCAAGCTCTAGTGGTTTTTCAGCGGGTGCTGTTACTACTGGAGTGTCGGTTACTTTAGTTTCTTGTTGTTTTTCACCACAACCTACCAAGCCAAGCGCAAGTGCGATACTTGCAGCTGCCATTGTTACTTTATTCATAATTATTCCGTTTGTTAGTTAGAATTGAATCATACCAATCTGCTTATATATGGGGTCTATTTAACGTTAAGAAAATTACGCTAGAACCAAGCAAAAGTTTTTGTATCTAGTTGCTCTAAATAAAAAATTTTTAACGACGTTATAGTGCAATTTAATTCGTTAAATTGATCAAAGACTTATGCAGGTTGGTATCACATACCAACTCCATTAAATTCTTGAATATAGCAGGAGTAAAAATAGCACTGCCTACACGCTTTTACTTAATGGAATGGGTATCAAAGAGCTTTCGATCAATATAAAGCCCACGCAGTATCATAAACCTCATTAAGCCAACAATAAAATGGAATATGTAACAAAGTATTTTGAATGCGGTGAGCTGCCAAATTAGCCCCACCAATAACAAGATGGTGGGTAGTTAAGACTTACTTTTATTTTTTCCGTGAAGCGCTAAACGCTCTAGTTTTTCTTTTAAAGAAGGGGGTGCAGAAGATGCTATCGCGTTTAAGTAATCAGCTGTTTGCTCACTCATTTTACGTGAGTTGGTAACTGCAGGACTGCCCGACTTATTCGCTGTACTTAATCTCTGAGTTGCTTGAGGATTTGCAGTTATTTTTATTTGCCCGAGCTCTGCCATTCCGGCAGCTCTAAAATGTGAAAGCATATCCATTTTTAAATAATTAAGCCTAAGCGCGATAGGTGCAGACACCGCCTCTATCATTAGCGTGCCGTCTCGGTAATTACTGACTCGGCATTTGTCACCCAACTTAGGACCCAAAAAATCTTTTAATAGGGTTTGCTGTGTATCAAGTGCTTGGCTTTTGCCTGCATAAGCTGATAAACGATTATTTAACCCCGCCATAATATCGGTTAGCGGTTTTGGTGCATATCTATCTTTAGCCATTTTACACCTCGTAAAAGCTCACTTAGACCCAGAGATAATACTCCAAGTCTAAGTATACACTGCGTATTAATACTACGCGCCGGCTATTTGCATTTGCTCTATTAATACTGAGCCAGTTTGAATACCACCACGGCGTTCTATGTCACCACCAATAGCAGATATGCCTTTAAACATATCTTTTAAATTACCAGCAATGGTAATTTCGCTTACAGGATATTGAATTTCACCATTTTCAACCCAAAAACCAGCAGCACCACGAGAGTAATCACCCGTTACGGTATTTACGCCCTGCCCCATTAGCTCTGTAACTAATAAGCCGGTGCCCATCGTTTTTAACAGTGCAGTTAAATCGTTATGAGTTTGCTCAACAAGCCAGTTATGTATACCGCCAGCATGTCCTGTTGGGGTCATATTCATTTTACGCGCGGCATAACTTGCTAATAAATAAGTTTGTAGCTCGCCACCTTGAATAATTTCTCTATCGAATGTTTTAACGCCTTCGCTATCAAACGGTGACGACGCCAACCCTTTTAAAATATGTGGGCGCTCGGCAATATTCACACAATTACTAAATACTTGTGTGCCTAAGCTATCAAGTAAAAAACTTGATTTACGATAAAGCGCACCACCACCAATTGCCGACACTAAGTGACCAAATAATGAATTTGCAATATCGGCTCTAAAAATAACAGGCACTTTCATTGTGCCTAACTTTTGGCTATTTAATTTAGCCAATGTTTCAGCTGCTGCTTCAAGCCCAACTGCCGCTGCGTCATTTAAACCCGCTTGGTCGCGGGCAACAGTATAAGCAGAGTCGCGTTGCATCTGCTCGCCATCTTGACCTATTACCATCGTACTAATGCTATGACGAGTGCGTGGAAAGCCAGTTATCAAACCATGGCTGTTACCATAAACACGTAATCCTTGGTGAGATGAAAAACTCGCACCATCAGAGTTAACAATGCGCTCATCTGCGTTTAATGCAGCTTGCTCAGCAGCATGACAAAGCTCAATACCTTCTTCAGGGCTTACATCCCAAGGATGGTATAAATCTAAATCTTTAGGATTAAATTCAAGCAATTCTTTATCAGCAACGCCGTTAAATGGGTCATCCGATGTAAATTTGGCTATATCAATCGCTTTTTCGACTACCATGCGCAATGTTTTTGGATTTAAATCAGCGGTTGACGCCGAACCTTTATTATTACCAACGTATACACTAATGCCTAAGCCGCCGTCTTGGTTAAACTCAATGGTTTCTACTTCACCCATTCGTGTACTAACCGATAAACCAGACGTGCTAGACATAGCCGCTTCTGCAGCTGTTGCGCCTAATTTTTTGGCATGTTCGAGTACTTCTGCTACCGCATCTTTAACTTGCGATATTTGAGAATAAATTGGATCGTTTTGTTGGCTTTTCATAAATTAAGTCCTGAGCCTTAGAGGCATAATGCACGCATTTCTTATATTTAAATGCTAACACACTCAATGCATCACATCAGCTAATATTCCTAAGTATCATATTCATGTATAATGGCAAAAGTTATTTTTATTTAAGAGCACCCCATGGCAAAGAAAAAAGGCAAGCCTGCTGAAATTGAAGAAGAAATTGAATATGTATCAAGAACGGAACTTAAGCGCGAAGCGCAAGAGTTTCATCAGTTAGGTACTGAAATTGCCAAAATGGGTAAAAAACAGCGCGAACGCCTGCCATTAAATGACGATTTAAAAGCGGCAATGGTTGTTGCTGATAAAATAAGTAATAAAAGTGACGCGTACCGCCGTCACTTAAACTACATCGCTAAAACGTTGCGTACTGTAGAAAACATTGACGCTATTAGAGCGATTATCGATGTAATGCTTAATAAAAATAACCAAGCTGAAGTATTGGTCAAAAAAATTGAGCAATTACGTTCAGACCTAATTGAACAAGGTGATGACCTTATCAATGAGACTATTGAACAGTTTCCGTCTCTTGATCGTCAGCAAATGCGTCAATTGGTTCGTAATGCGGCAAAAGAAGCGAAAGCTGAAAAGCCGGGTAAAGGTTATAAAGAGTTATTTCAATATCTCAAAGATGCTCATACCGTTACGTATTAATTAGACCGCATTAATTGATATTTTATTAAAAAAGGTGCTTCGGCACCTTTTTTGTTATAGATCAAACCGCCTCACTGCGTACTTTTTTATAATCCCCCCCTAAATAAATACTTAGGTGCGCGTGATGATTAAACTTCCACACTGGGATCAAACCCTAATAAACAAATATAATGTGTCTGGCCCGCGTTATACCTCGTATCCCACAGCTCTATCACTGCGTGATGGGTATCAACAACAAGACCTACTAAGCGCTGTAGAATCGTCAACGAGTCGTTCACTTTCTCTATATATTCATATCCCGTTTTGTAGCCAGCTTTGCTACTACTGTGGTTGTAATAAAATAATTACCCGCCATCAATCTAAGGCAGATACGTACCTCGACTTTTTAGCAAAAGAAATTACTGCCCAAGCTCATTTATTTAAAAACTACACGGTTGAGCAATTACATTTAGGTGGCGGTACTCCCACCTTTTTAACCGCAAAACAAATGACTCGTCTAATTAAGCTTTTAGAGCAGCACTTTAATTTTACAAGCACAACAGAGCGCGGCATTGAAATAGACCCACGCTCACTTGCCGATAATATGCTCGTTGATTTAAGGATGCTTGGCTTTAACCGTGTCTCATTTGGGATTCAAGACTTTAACGACGACGTGCAACTTGCTGTTAATCGCCCGCAAAATGCAGATACGGTTAAGCAATTAATTACACAAGCTCGCGAGCTGGGATTTCAATCTATTAATGCAGATATGATTTACGGGCTTCCTCTGCAAACGCCAGAGAGCTTTAAGCAAACTATAGAGCAACTTATTGAGTTAAGCCCTGACCGAGTATCGGTGTTTAACTACGCGCATTTACCAGAGCGCTTTGCCGCACAGCGTAAGATTAAAGATGCAGATTTACCCAGTGCACATAATAAACTCACTATGTTTAAAAACACGCTGGAGCAGATGACGCAAGCAGGCTATCAATTTATTGGTATGGACCACTTTGCAAAAACCGATAACGAACTAGCTATTGCGCAAAATGAAGGCAAGTTACATCGTAATTTTCAAGGTTATACAACCCATGGAAATTGTGATTTATTAGGCTTAGGCGTGTCATCAATTTCACAAATTGGCACTGCCATTTTACAAAATCAAAAAGAATTAAAACATTATTACCACAGCATCGAAACACAAATCGGCTGTGCTCTTAATAAAGGTATGCACTTAACGCATGATGATGTAATTCGTGCTGATGCAATTAAGCAGCTCATTTGCCAGTTTGAATTAGATATACAAGACTTTAGCGAAAAGCATGCGCTTATATTTAATGACTACTTTGAGGATGCGTTAATTGCGCTTACGCCACTTATAAAAGATGAACTAGTCACTATAAATGATAATAAAATTAGCGTAACACCACGCGGCAACTTATTCATTCGTATTATTTGCATGTGCTTTGACGCTCATTTACAAAAACAAATAAATGCGACGCGTTTTTCACGAGTGATTTAGCAGATCACTAATTTAATGCTATTAGTATGAAAGTTTTTACGCATAAAAAAAGCAGACCAAGGTCTGCTTTTTTTGAGTACTCGAAAAATTAAAGCTAGTTAAAAACCACTTTATCGCTGCCAGGAGCGGCTTTAAACTCGATGATAATTTTAGCACAATCGGCTTTAACTTCATCTTTAAGTGTTTCTTCAGCTTGCCAGCGAGCCTTATCTAGCTTAAAAATCTCTTTTTTAGCATATTTTTTACGTGCATCGTGTGTCGGCATTTCTTTAACTACCTGGTACATTTTATAAATGCCAGGATATTGTGTCGTTAAATCACGCTCGCTCTCAAAGCCATATTGAGACATAAGTACCCAAATACGTAAACAGCCTTCAGAAAACTCACACTGCTCTTCATTCATTGCACGCGCAATTAAATGAATACTATCGGCTAGTTTGGCATTTCGCTTTAAACGCGACTTCTCAAGCTTTTGCTTTTGTTCAGCCTGCGTTTTAGCAATTAACTTTTTTTGCGCATTTAACTTATACAGCAACTGACCCGCATAAAATGCCAGACCAACTATTATAGCAGCGCCTAAAAGTAAGGCTAAAATTACCGCGGTACTCATTATTTATCCTTACTATTTGTCGTCTTCATCTAACCATTCGTTGGCTAAATCGTCAGATAAGTATTGATCGAAATCAGAATTGCCTTTGCTTTCAATATCATCTTCAAGGTCATCTTCAAATTCGTCTTCATCCTCGTCTTCAATACCAAGAATTTCACATAACGCCTGATGGCGAGCAATACGGCTATTAAAGTACTTAGCATCTTTACCAGTTAGCATTTCACCTTCTTCATGACGCTCTACTAATTTAAGTAAACGCTCGTCATTCTCAAGTGCTTCTAGCTCTTGTTCAGGTGTAAATTCAGGCTCGATTACCTTTTTCAGCTCAATAGTTGGCTTTAAGTTGCGTTTCATTTCAACTTTAGGCTCAGGCGCAGTTGCAATTAATGGTACCGGCTTTTTACTGCCTACACGCTTATCTTTCGGCGCGTGACCAGCATTATGGCTTTCGCTATCTAGTAAATCTGGCGCGTTACGAGAACCTGGCTTAGCACCTTTGGTTTTTTTAACTCGCTGCTCTTTTAATGCGCGCATTTCTTTAAGCTTATCTTGGCTTAAACGAACAGGTCCGTTTGCTGGGCTTTTGCGTGACTTTTTAGTTCTACTCATATCTTGATCATCTCACTTAAGAGGTTTTGAGCGAAGCGCAAATTAATGGGCATCGCAGTGCTGGCCTAGCCAGAAGAATTCAGTTTGCGCTTAGAGGTTGGGTCTCTCATTTAAAAGCGCCTTAGCTAATTAATCGCTAATTTTAAACGGTGGGTATTGTAACAGGACAAATAAAAAGGCGGTAGAGAAAACATCTCTACCGCCTGCTAATCTGAGCGCCATTATCTGGACACTTCTCCCTTCGACTTTTTTTAGTCTTTATTATTTTTATTATTATCAGTCCGTATTGTTATTATTTTTACGTTCCTTGTTACATTCCATTTTGTTTTTATTATTAAACTTCCATGAGTTTTTTATTATTTTCGGTCATCCTGACACTTTTTTATTATTTCCTTTAGTAGCACTAATCTTATGCTATGTAGTCATGCCGCGTTACTTTCCTTGATAGTTATTTCCGTTTTGTTATTGTTGTTTTGCGACAGTGGTTAATTTACTCGTTAATGATTTTGTTACAACTGGTTTATATAACTTTTATTATCTTTATTACATTGAGATATAAAAATAAACATAAATTACAATAAGTTAATCAATAATAAAAAATCAAAAGAAGACTTTTCTTACAACCAGACATGGTCAATGTCTTACATTAAAACGGACGATATCGTTAATTTTTGACACAAAAAAAGCAGCCTAGGCTGCTTTTTTTAACACATTGTAGTTTATTTATTATTAACTGCTAAATAAATACGACTTTAGTGTAAGCCACCTAAATACTGAGAAAGTACTTCGATGTCTTTATCTGTTAATTTTTTTGCAATATCGCCCATCATGCCATTTAAGTCATTATGACGAGTACCATCACGGAATTTTTCAAGTTGAGCCTTGATATATCCTGGATGCTGAAAAGAAATTTTTGGAAACTTAGCAAGTGACGAGCCATTACCACGTGGGCCATGACATGCTGCACATGATGGAATTCCACGTTCTGCATCGCCTGCTTTAAAAAGCATCTCGCCAACTTCAACAACATCTTTAGGTGTAGCACCTTCAGTCATGTTCATTGAAGAAAAATAAGCAGCTAGATCTTTCATGTCTTGCTCGCTAAGTGGCATAGCCATAGCGCTCATTACTGGATCCATACGCCCTTCTTTGCCGCCTGACGTCATACCTAATTTTAAATCCTGAAGTTGCTTAAGGATATAATCTGGATGTTGACCTGCAATTTTAGGGTAAATATTAACCGGCGCATTACCGTCTGGGCCGTGACAAGCCGCACACGTTGCTGATTTTTCTTTACCTGCGTTTACATCGCCATCAAATGCTGTTGCGTTGCTTGCTGACAACGCACCAAGCAATATTGTTAAAGATAGTGCTATTTTTTTCATGGTGAATTCTCTGTTTCCGACCCTGTATCATCTACAATCGTGATGTTGTAATACATATATTCTACACGATAATAAATTCTCTGGCACGTTTTCTACACATATTAAGCTTATAATTTACAGGGTTTTGACTTAGATTAAGCTTTAACATGTTTTAAATGTACCATAGGTGCTGTTTTTAGGTGGTTAAATACGCTTTTTAATACATCCTTTATAGTATAAAATACGCGCCCTGAGTGAATTTGGTTTACTCAACGTTATTTATTTAAGTTTTAGGAGAGCCTGTGCTCAAATCTCGTATCAAATATAATACTGCGTCTTTCGTAACAAGCGCTCCCGACATTACTAAATTACCTGCTGATACGGGAATTGAAGTTGCGTTTGCCGGTCGCTCCAACGCAGGTAAGTCGAGTGCATTAAATGCATTAACCGATCAGAAGCTAGCACGTACAAGTAAAACACCTGGACGTACTCAGCTAATCAATACATTCGATTTAGCTGATGTTGACGATATGCGCCTTATCGATTTACCAGGCTATGGTTTTGCTAAAGTACCAATCGAAATGAAAAAGAAATGGCAAAAATCGCTAGGCGAATACCTACAAAAGCGTCAAAGCCTAAAAGGTATTGTTATTTTAATGGATATTCGTCATCCATTAAAAGATTTAGACCGCGATTTAATTAATTGGGCTATTGGTAGTGAAATTCCAGTATTGGCACTATTAACTAAAGCCGATAAATTAAAGCAAGGCCCTCGTAAATCACAAGTACTGCAAGTTCGTCGTGAATTAAGCACGCTTGATGGGGATATTACAGTTCATGCATTTTCATCATTAAAAGGCACGGGTTTACCAGAAGTAGCTAAAAAACTAGATGAATGGTTTTTAGGTCCTGTTATTGCTGTACCACCTACCGATGAAACAATCACAGACGAAACTAACCCAGAGGCTTAAACGCTGGCGTTACGATAAATAAAACTGCTTTCCTGCAGATTTAATAAAATAGCCGAGTTTATCAGACTCGGCTTTTTCAGCCCACTGATAATATACGCTTCGCGCAACACGCGCACTACAGCCATAAGGTAGCTTTAGATAAGGTACTTTTGACCCTTTATAGTCTTTTATAACTAAAGGCTGCTGAGCGCTCACCAACCACTGCCTAGCTAAATTATCAATACAACACAACACCTGCCCTTGCACTGTATTTTCAAAACGCCAATCAACAATAATAAACGGCGCATCATCAACCGTTATTGTTATTTTTTCGACAGGTGTTTTTAAATAAAATTGCTCACCTTCTTTACATAGAACAGAAGCAAACAGCTTCACCATGGCTGGGCGTGTTATTTCGCTGCCATCGTAAAACCATTTCCCCTCATGATTAATGACAATTGGCAGTTCACCACAATGATTAGGCTGCCAACTATCAAAAGGTTTGCTTGGCTCGCTTAATTGCTTGCTAAGCTCACTTAAAGAAATCACTGTTTTTTAAGTGTAATTGCAAATGTAACAGGCACTGCTGTTGCAATTGAAGGTAAGCCCGCTAGCTCTTGCAGCTTTTTAACGCCTTCAGTTACACCAAAATCATCACTATTAATAATAATAGGTGTTAATGATGATACCGTTAAATCACCACTTTGCGTGCTGTTAACGAGTACATCAATTGCCAATGGCTTTTTATTACCGTGAAAATCAAGCTCAGCTTTAATACCCTTCAATACATATTGACCAGGCTTTTTAATATTGCTCAGTTCTTTAGTTAAATTTGCAGTTAAAACAGCATTTGGAAATTTAGCCGCTTCGAATAAAAATGTCGTTAAACGCTCATTACGAATAGGAATTAGAGTTTCGGCTGATGTTAAATCAACATTAACGCTAAACTCGCCTTTATCAGAAAGCATACCTTCAAGGTTAGTAAAATGGTGAGCTTCAGCAATCGAATCTTTTTTAATTGAAACAAAGCTTAGTTGGCTTTTATCATTCACTAGCTGCCAATTGGCCTGAGCAACATTAGAAATAACTAAACTTGATAAAGAAAAACCTGCAATAGCTAATGCTTTAAACATAACGCACTCCTTAGTAATAAAATGAAAAGAATAAAAATAATATCACTTCGATGGTATCACCTGCGATGTACCCAAACCACCTCGAAATGACGAATGAATAATACAATTGGTATAGCGCAATAAAGAATTAATTAGATAGGATTTTCAGGCGTAAAACAAAAAACGGCCCACCAAACAAGTTGGTAGGCCGGTATAGCAAACTGGGGAGAAGCTATCAATTTGTTGCACCCTTTCAGATGCATCATCAACAGGATGTCCTACAGGATAGGACAGGCGGGACTTTAACAAAAGCACGCATTAAAATACAATCATATTCCTGTAAAACAGCTCGAATTGACGAACATATAACTATTTAATACAAATAGTTGCTTAAATTAACCTTATTTTAACTAAAGCTTGCATATACCTGATTGAATCGCTGTTATTCGCCATTTTTATTAAACATAAAAAAAGCGCCAAAAGGCGCTTTAATTAAAATGCTCAAATTGCATTAATGAGCTTGTTCCCAGTTGTCACCTTCATCAGCTTCAACTATAAGTGGTACATCTAGCGCAGCAGCTTGCGACATCAGTTCACAAATGTGTTTTGTATACTGTGGTGCGCAGTCTGTTTTGATTTCAAATACTAATTCATCGTGCACTTGCATAAGCAGCTTAATTGTATTTGGCGCTTGTTCGTGTACCCAGCGGTTAACGCTCAGCATTGCCTTTTTAATAATATCGGCGGCAGTACCTTGCATTGGTGCGTTTATAGCAGCACGTTCGGCTCCTTTTCTACGCGCCCCATTACGTGCGTTTATTTCTGGTAAATGTAGGCGACGACCAAATATTGTTTCAACGTAGCCATTTTCAGCCGCTTTTTCGCGTGTTGTTTCCATGTACTCTAATACACCTGGAAAACGCTCAAAGTATTTATCTATGTAATGCTGCGCTTCGTGGCGTGGCACATCTAGTTGACGTGCTAAACCAAATGCCGACATACCGTAAATTAAGCCAAAGTTTACTGCTTTCGCCTTACGGCGCATATCGGTAGTTACATCATCAAGCTCTACACCAAATACTTCAGCGGCAGTTGCACTATGTACATCTAAGCCGTTCGCAAATGCATTTAATAGACCTTTGTCTTGTGAAAGATGCGCCATAATACGCAGCTCAATTTGACTGTAATCGGCAGCAACAATTTTATAACCATCTGCGGCTATAAACGCTTCACGAATACGACGTCCTTCTTCTGAACGAATAGGAATATTTTGTAAATTAGGATCAGTTGAACTCAAGCGCCCCGTAGCTGTAATTGCCTGATGATAAGACGTATGTACACGCTGGGTTTTCTCATTCACCATTAATGGTAATTTATCGGTGTAAGTTGATTTAAGCTTTGATAAACCACGATGCTCTATAATTACTTTAGGTAGCGGATAATCATGAGCAAGTTCTTGCAGTACTTCTTCTGCGGTAGAAGGTGCACCTTTAGGCGTTTTTTTAATAATAGGCAGCCCAAGCTTTTCAAACAACAGTACCTGTAGCTGTTTTGGTGAACTTAAGTTAAATGGTTCGCCTGCTATTTCAAATGCTTCTTTTTCAAGCTCAATTAAACGCTCGCCTAAACGTTGGCTGTGCGCTGCAAGCATATTGCTATCTATCGCAACACCGGTGCGTTCAATATCAGAAATCACACTAATAAGTGGCATTTCTATATCTTCAAATACCGATTTTAGCTTTTCATCAGCTGCTATTTTTGGCCAAAGCACTTCGTGTAAACGCAAAGTAATATCGGCATCTTCTGCGGCGTAAGGCGCTGCTTTTTCAAGTTCAATTTGGTTAAAGGTAAGTTGCTTTTTACCTTTGCCAGCAATATCTTCAAAGCTAATATTTTTATGACCTAGGTATTTAAGTGCTAGCGAGTCCATATCGTGACGCGTGCCTACACTATTAAATACATACGACTCAAGCATGGTGTCAAACTTAATACCATTTAGCGCAAAACCTGCATTCGCTAATACACTTTTGTCATATTTAAGGTTTTGCCCTACTTTAGCTTTGTTTTCATCTGCCAAAATTGGACCTAGCTTTTGCATTACAAATTCAAGGCTTAATTGCTCAGGCGCACCTGGGTAGTCATGCGCTACCGGTAAATACACAGCTTCACCCGCTTTTACGGCAAAGCTCATACCCACCAATTGCGCTTTCATGTAATCAAGGCTGGTTGTTTCAGTATCAAATGCAAATAACTCAGCACTATTTAATTGATTTATCAGCGTATCAAATTGCGCCTCAGTTAAAATAGTTTCGTAATGAGCATCTTCTACTTTTGGTAATTCAGTGGCTTGGGTAGGTACAGCTAAATGTGTTTCAGCATCTTTAGGATTATCAAGTAATTCAGCTAACCAACGACGGAATTCGCACTCACCATATAATGCAATTAATTCGTCTTTGTTAGGCTCTTGAAGTTTGAATGTATCAAGATCAGATTCAACTTCAACATCACACTTAATTGTCGCAAGTTCGTAGCTTAAAGGCAGATGATCAAGAGCAATTGCTAACTTTTCGCCTATTTTACCTTTAATCTCACTGGCGTGATCCATTACACCTTGAAGAGAACCATATTTTTCTAACCATTTAACTGCAGTTTTAGGACCACAACCTTCAACACCCGGAATATTATCGACCTTATCACCCATTAATGCTAAGTAATCAATAATAAGTTCAGGGCCTACACCAAACTTTTCAACCACGGTAACGGGATCTGAAATACTGTCAGTCATCGTGTTTATTAGCGTAACGTGTTCATTAACAAGCTGTGCCATGTCTTTATCGCCAGTAGAGACGAGTACATGTCGTTTTTGCTCTGACGCTATACGTGCAAATGTACCAATAACATCATCAGCTTCAACGCCTTCAATACTAATTAGCGGAAAGCCCATCGCTTTAATAATACTGTGTATTGGTGCTATTTGAGTGCGTAAGTCATCCGGCATAGGCGGACGATTTGCCTTATACTCGCTATACATATCGTTACGGAACGTTTTACCTTTAGCATCAAATATAACCACCATATGTGAGGGATCGTATTGTCTGATCAAGCTTTTAAGCATGTTGATCACGCCATAAATAGCGCCCGTAGCTTCACCTTTAGAATTAGTTAAATGCGGCGGAGAATGATAAGCACGAAATAAATATGACGAGCCATCAACTAAAATAAGTGGGTTTTCGGGGATCTGAGCCATGGTGAATTTGGATCCTAAATGCAAAAAATTAAGGTAATTATAAGCATGCCATAAGGTAGTAAATAAAACGACAGTGAATTACTGCTTATCGTGTTATTAAAACTATAGCAAGCTGTGGATAAGTGTGTAGATAACAGCCACGAGCTATTCTTCCAAAGCATTATAAAATGCCTAGAAAATACTTTAACTGTATGTTTTAATTTAAAAAAGATAATACGAGGTTCTTTTTTTATTATTTTAAACCAATGTGGAAAAAGGTTTTCTAACGACTGCTTGTGTTGTTATTCACTTTGATTATTCGCGTCCATTTAAATAACCGGAGGAGTATTCTAGCACAATGGATCGAAGATCATAGCGATCCTTTATAATTTTTTTAAAGGCAAAGTGATCGCAAATGGCATAAACCGCAATACAACTTGCATAGAGAATGATTTTTGTACTAAAAATTTATTTTCGCGAGAAATTTTGAGCATGTTAGACTTCATCCGATCGACTTATAAAAAAGACTTTAGGGGCACAAAAGCATGAAAAACGTAGCGGTAATATTAGCAGGGTCTGGTGTGTACGATGGTAGTGAAATTAATGAAGCAATTTTAACTTTATTACATATAGCCAAAAATGGCGCAACGTATCAGTGTTTTGCACCGGATATTGAACAACTTCATACCATTAACCATTTAACGGGCGAAGTAATGCCTGATAAACGTAATGTATTAACAGAAGCGGCTCGTATTGCACGGGGTGACATTAAATCGCTGCTTGAACTAGACGTAACTCAGTTTGACGCATTAATTGTACCTGGCGGTTTTGGCGCTGCAAAAAACTTATGTGACTTTGCAATTAAAGGCGCAAAAGCAAATATTAATGAAGACGTACTTAATGCTTGTAAATCATTTGCAAAAGAAAATAAGCCTGCTGGTTATATGTGTATTGCACCCGCTTTGATCCCATTTATTTACGATAACGCTGTACTTACTATTGGTAACGATGCAGAGACAGCACAAGCGCTAAGCACATTAGGCGCTAAACATATAAATTGTGCAGTAGATGATGTTGTTATTGATCAGCCAAATAAGCTAGTTACAACCCCAGCTTATATGCTTGCGCAATCAATTATTGAAGCCGATGCAGGGATCGAAAAACTAGTTAGTAGCGTATTATCAATAAATTGATCTTAGGATCTAAAAGTTAATTGTATGACTGTTTGCGCTTATTAAATTGCTTAACAAAAAACAGTAAATAATTAAATTTTATTGCGTTAACGCAAAAAGTAGTCAGTTTTATTAATAAAAACGCCTCTTAGCATTTTATAAATTGGCTCAGAGAGTTATAATCGGTTTAATTTCCGTCATCTTTAATCGTGATTGATCACGTTCAAATCGAAGTGAGCAAGGCAAAATGAAAAAATTAACAGCTGCAGCATTATTAATGCTAGCAACCACTGCATACGCACAGCCATATGATAACTCTATGACTGAAGATGCAATTAAAGCACGTCTCGCGCCGGTTGGTGCTGTATACCTTGAAGGCGATAAAGCTGCTGTAGCAGCGGCGCCTACAGGCCCTCGTTCTGGTGAGCAAGTGTATCAAGGTGCATGTTTTGCATGTCACGGTACTGGTGCACTAGGCGCGCCTAAATCGCCTGACGATTGGGCTCCACGTATAGCTAAAGGTAAAGACACTTTACTTGAGCATGCACTAAATGGCTTTAATGCGATGCCTCCAAAAGGCACCTGTATGGATTGTTCTGATGATGAGATAAGCGCTGCCATCGACTTCATGACATCTAAGTAAATACAGCTGAAATACACAAAAAAGGTTTACTTCGGTAAGCCTTTTTTAATACCTAAAATAGTGTTTCTAGCCAGTATGATAGTACGAATATCAACTTGACGATAAGCGCTAAAAGTGAAAGTATAAGGCTAATAACTATACAATAAAAATAGCCGGTTAGATCATTGGAAGATAAACTCTCAGTATCGAGTAAATTGGCGTATCAAAATAAACGTCTAAAAACATTACTCAATAAATACAAACAATCACATCACTTACAAAATGCGCTGATACAATTATCAGAGCAAGCAAGTACTGTTGCCGAGCTAACCCTACTTTATCCCGCTATCCACGACATTTTACAAAAATATGTGCCGAGTAAAAGTTTTTATGTGGTGCTATTAAATCAATACAGTCAATCGTTAGAACTTTCTTACTTTTCAGATGAAAAAGATGGTATTGCCGTCGCCCTTAACCAATCAAATAGCTTTGATGAAGGCGCCACTGGTTATGTATTTAAACAGGGTAAAACCACATGTTTTACCAAGCAGCAAATGCAAAATGCCGCAGCAGAAGGCTTATTTAAAGCATTAGGCACTCCAGCAGAGCATTGGGTAGGTGTTCCGGTTTACCAAGAACATAATATTATCGGTGTTTTAGCAGCGCAAAGTTACGATACAAAACAAGGCTATAGCTCACAACAAATACAATTACTTGAGTTTATGTCGCTTTATTTAGCAACTGCAATAGAGCGTGTAAAAAAACGAGAGCTCCTTGAGTCAGAAGTTAAAATTCGTACCCGTGCACTCACTCAAAGTAACGACGCGTTAAACCTTGAAATAGAACAACGCAAACGCGCACTTCAACGCCAACAAATTCTGTTTAAAATATCTGAAATAGCAACGCAAGCTAAAAACCTTGATGATGCTTACTTTAAGATACATGAAATAATAAAAACAATTACCTACGCAGAGAACTTATATATTGCACTTTACGATAAAGAGTCTGGCTGGATAAGCTTCCCTTATTGTGTAGATGAATTTAAAGAAAACACACAACCAAGACGCTTTGCTAAAGGTTATAGTGAACTGGTAATAAGCACTGAAGAAACGCAACTTATACACCCGTGTAGAGCAAAAGAATTAATAGAAAGCGGTGTAGTACAAAGAGCTAAGCCTGTACAAAAAGAGCAAATGGCCACTAGTTGGTTAGGCGCTCCACTTAAAACAGCTCAAGGTGTTATCGGCCTTATTGTTTGCCAAGCTTACGATAACAAACATATTTTCAGCCGGGATGATTGCGAGTTAATTACCTTTGTATCTCATCAAATTGCAGCGGTTTTACAAACAAAGCTCACCAATCAAGCGATTGCAAAAAGCCATCAAGAACTCGAATTTAGAGTAAACGAAAAAACCAAAGAACTGCGTCAAACAAATCTGCACTTACAAATGCAAATAGATGAGCGTAAAAAAATAGAGCAGCAGCTTTATCACGACGCACATCACGACTCTCTTACTAGCTTACCTAATCGCAGCCTCTTTTTAACTCAGCTTGAAAAAACACTACAACATTATCAGCGCTTTCCTGAACATAATTTTGCTGTTTTATTTATTGATTTAGATAAGTTTAAAGACATTAACGACCAACTTGGTCACCATGCTGGCGATCAGTTTTTAATTAACGTTAGTGAGTTATTTGCCCAGTGTATACGCGAACATGATTTACTAGCACGCTTAGGTGGCGATGAGTTTGTTATTTTATTAACGCACTTAACTGAGCCTCAACAAGCAGAAGATGTTGCTAATCGTATTATCGATTTAATGAAAAAGCCTTTTTTCCTTAAAGGCGAATCACTTCAAAGTGGTGCTAGTATAGGAATAACCTACTCAAAGAAAAGCTATACGCATACGGATGAAATTATTCGTGATGCCGATGCTGCAATGTATCACGCTAAAAACTCCGGAAAAAACCGCTACGAGCTATTTCATCCGCTATTAACGCAATCAATACCTGCGCAGGCACTAAAAGCACAACATCACCTTGATATATTACCTATGAGTTTTAGAAGCTCAGAAATAATTACTCTTGATGAGCAACATCAGTCTGAATCTTTATTTGAAGCATTTGGTGAACACCCAATACTTGGCTTTACTAGCTTTGATATTTTGAAAAAGTTTGCATCAGATAAAGAACAGCACCTCGAGATAGAGTTACAGTTATTACAACGCGCTTATGCACAAGCAATTACCGCAAATGTAACTATGGCGCTGGTTCCTTGCTCTGGTTTACTACTCGAGGAGCACGAATTTGTTTTATTTACAGATACGCTAAATAAACAACAAGGACATAGCCAGCTCTGTTTGCTATTTGATGAGCAAGAAATTCGTCACGCAAGCGCAACACAAATAGAAAACCTCAAAAAGCTATCACAACTTGGTTATTCAATTGGTTTAAACAATTTCGCTAAAGATCGATGCGAACTTAATTTACTAACCGATATTAATTTTGACTATCTGCTACTTAGCTCGACCTTTAGTAAACGTGTTTTACAACAAGAAAGTTACGATTTTCAGCTACAGGGCGTGCTTGCAATTACAAAGCTCAAAGCAATGAAAGTCATTGCTAAAGGCCCATCAATACTTAATTTTAGAGCTTTACTAGACAAGCACGGTTTGGCATTTTTTGTGGGAAAACAACACGCTCTAGTGTGTTCTGAGTTACCTGAAATACAAGCAACCCAGTCTTTATAAAATTAGCCTGAGGTATTACTCAGGCTTTTTAAACATTGCACGAAGGTTAGCGACTCTTGCTTGGCCTTTTTCCATTCGCTCTGCTTGCGTATTTGGCGCCTTTTTATTTTCAAACGCGAGATCGTCCTGCGGTAACTCTTGTACAAATCGGCTTAACTCAGTTTGTGAGGTTTCACCAAATTGACGACGTATTTTTGCATAAGTAAGTGTTAACTCCTGCTGTGCACGAGTAATACCAACATAAGCTAAGCGGCGTTCTTCATCTACGTTATCTTCATCAATACTTACCTGATGCGGAAGTAAACCCTCTTCCATACCCACCATAAATACGTACGGGTACTCTAAGCCCTTTGATGCATGTAGTGTTGATAAGTGCACTGCATCGGTTTCATCTTCTTCTTCGTTACGCTCAAGCATATCGCGAAGGGTTAGCTTGCTAACAACCTCGGCTAATGTCATTGGTTCGTTGTCGGCATCACCGGTCAACATATCGGTGATCCAACGATACAGCTCAGATACGTTTTTCATACGCATTTCAGCGGCTTTAGCACTCGGTGACGACTCGTACAAATATGCCTCGTAATTAATATTACGCACTAAGTCTTTAACAGCTTCGAGCGTATCACCGCGTACTGCGTTATCTGATAGCTCAACAACCCAGCGTGCAAACCCAGCAAGCGCATTAAAACCACGCCCTTTTAGTCTGTAGCCTAAATCGTTATCAAAACAGGTAGCAAATAAGCTCACGTGTTTTTCGTTAGCAAGCGTACCAAGCTTTTCAAGTGTAACCGTGCCTATTTCGCGTCGCGGTGTATTTACGATACGTAAAAATGCATTGTCATCATCTTGATTAACTAGCAAACGTAAATACGCCATAATATCTTTAATTTCTGAACGAGCGAAAAACGACATACCGCCACTAATTTTATAAGGGATACGGTTACTCATTAATGATTTTTCAAAGCCACGTGCTTGATGATTACCACGATATAAAATCGCGTAATCTTTATAGCTGGTTCGCTTCATAAACTTATGTGAAATTATTTCAGCAACCACACGCTCAGACTCATGCTCTTCATCGCGGCACCCTATTACTTTAATCGGCTCACCATAACCTAGTTCACTAAATAACTTTTTCTCTATGTCATGTGGGTTATTCGCAATTAAAATGTTAGCCGCTTTTAGTATTCGCCCTGCACTTCGATAGTTTTGCTCAAGCTTTATAAGTCTAAGCCCTGGGTAGTCTTTACCTAATAACACTAAGTTTTGCGGGCGAGCACCACGCCATGAGTAAATTGATTGATCGTCATCACCTACCACAGTAAAACGGGCACGCTCGCCTACTAGCAATTTAACAAGTTGATATTGGCTTGTATTGGTATCTTGATACTCATCCACCAGCAAGTATTTAAAGCGTTGCTGCCAGCGCTCACGAGATGTGGCGTTATTAGTAAGTAACAAAGTAGGGATCATAATTAAATCATCAAAATCCAGTGCGTTATAAGCACGTAGCTGATTTTGATAGCGAGCATACAGCTGTGCAAACAATGCCTTTTGCGCATCACGCGCTTCGCGTATTGCTTGCTCTGGCAGTACTAATTCATTTTTCCAACTACCAATTTCCATTTTAAGTAGTTTGAGTAAGTCCTTGTCTTTTTTTAGCTCATCTTCGGTGAGCTCACTTAGAAGCTGATTGGTATCTTGATCATCAAATAACGAAAAGCCGGGTTTAAACCCTAATGTGCTTAACTCTTTTTTTATTATTTCTAAACCGAGTGTATGAAACGTTGATACCCATAAACCTTTAGCGTCTTGCTTTCCGAGCGTTTGCAGTACTCGTTCACGCATTTCTTTGGCTGCTTTATTGGTAAAAGTAACAGCGGCTATATTTCGCGCTTTGTACTCACATTTTTTCACTAAATAAGCGATTTTATTCGTAATAACACGGGTTTTACCAGAGCCTGCGCCTGCGAGTACTAAGCATGGACCACTAATATATTTTACGGCTTCATCTTGTTTAGGATTGAGTTTCATAACGACCAAAGAAATTTAAAAGACGCGCAATTTTAACGTAACCATTACTGCGAGCATAGCAATTGCCTTAATTAATTAAGGTAAAGATGATCATGTGTTAAATACCGTGGGTATAAGGTAATATTAGTTATTATTATTTTAGGCCGCATCGAAGGGACAAATATGATCAACCCAGCAAAACTTGAAGAAATTGCTAAGCAAATTACTAGCAATATGCCACAAGGTGTAAAAAACCTAGCAGAGACACTCGAAGGTAAAACAAAGCAAGTTTTACAAAACAAGCTTGCTGAGATGGATTTTGTGAGCCGTGAAGAATTTGATGTGCAAAGCCAAGTACTTATTCGTACTCGCGAAAAGTTAACTGAGCTTGAAGCTAAAGTTGCATTACTTGAGCAACAACTTAGCGCTAAAACTGACGCTGAATAATTATACCAATTGCATTAAATTAGTGTTCTATTATAGCAATAAGAAAATAGCTCAATAACAAGGCTAAAATTATGGTACATAGTTGTTCTATATAAATAATTTTTAACGTAGTTAGTGAGTTATTTAATACGCTAGAATGATCATTTTTTTAATAAAATTGGTATTAATTTAATGTACAAAAAAGGCAGCTTAGGCCTGTCTCTTGATCACAAGTCTGACTCAAGAGATTTTGCTAAATCGTAGCCTTCCAGGATGGCTTGTAACTTAAGCCATCCTTGCCATAACACTTTCACAGATGCACGCCCTGTGCGCTTGGTATCTTTCCAGCCTCCTAACTTTGCCAGTTCCTGATACGCCCATGACATATTTGGAGCAGTTTCAGGCAATGGTGTTTTTATTCTCTTTAACCACAATAACTTCCATGCTTTGGGAGATAACAGTTGTTCACAACTTGGAGAATCAGGCTGCTCATTGGTGAACTTTAGTTGCAATATTCGCGTCGCAATAAAGCCATTAATCGTCACCAATCTTTCCATGTTATCTTGGCTTTGAAGGCGTAAACTTTCGATATCCGTACCATCACTTTTCCAGACTTTATGGTATTCCTCTACAAGCCAACGGTGCTCATAGTAGGTGATGATAGCTAAAGCGTCTTCTTTGCTGGTGACTGGTTCACTGGTTAATAGGTGCCAGCTTAAGCCGTTCTCAGCGTTTCCTCGCTCTGCACAGCCGACATAGTAAACTGGGAGGGAGTGTCCTTTCTTATTGTAAGGCGCTTTGAGTGTCACTGGCGCATAGGTGATATCCAGTGTTGCGCTTCGGGCTTTTCTTCCTCCTTTTTGTGCAATGTGGATGTGTTTGGTGCCTGCACTCATCAGCTCGCTTGCAAACGCATAGAGCTTATCCTCACCTTCTTCAATATGACGACTTTGCATCGAGCGTACGACGAATCGTTGCTGCTCGCTCAGTTTATACTGCAAGTATTCGTAGATGTCCGCTTCGCGGTCACACACCGATATCACGTTCGCCATTTGTCCTTGCAGCCGCTCTGCCATCGCTCGTGACGCTGACTCCCACTTGTAACTTTCTTTTTCTTCGTAAGAAGTCGTCGCGTGTTTTTCTCTTTTTCCAATCGTGTTGATATCACGACTCCAGCGAGACTGTTCAATTAATCCCACAACTTGCTTTGTATCTGGCGCAAACAGTAATACGCTATGAGCTAACAAGCCTCGTTGTTTTGCTCCTCGTCCGACATGACCCAAATCATCTCGAATGGAGGAATGTTTATAAATTAGTGTGGTCGTGTCTTCTAATGCGAGTAATAAGTTATGACTTTTTGCTTGTTCAACCGTGGCTTTAAAGCCTGACTCTGCTATAGCCGTTGCGTCAATATTCTCGTTGCGAATAAAGCGGTAGGCACCTTCCATATCGGCGGGGGATTGAGTGATGTTCACAAGTGGTTTTCCTGGTTCATTTGCAAGCGTTGATGCTAACTTTACCAGACGCGCTGTTCTTCTTGGATCACCTAAGTCCGATTTACCGAATTGTTGTTTTGCCCAATGAGTATGTTCGTTAATCATAATGTGCCCTCAAACAAGATTTGAAGATCTGATCATGACATTGAGATTTAGTTCAAAAAAATCCCCGCTAATTTCTTAGCAGGGATTTGTGTATAAGAGACAGGCTTAGGCTGCCTTTTGCGTTTTACCAAGTTTATTCAAATAGCTCATCTAGCACATAATAAAATAACTTAGCCTGCTGCGCTAAACTCACACTCAGCATTTTTTGCGCAACTTGCTCGCCAGTTATTGGTTTGTAACGCTTTAAAAACGGGAGCCGTGTAATAACAGGAAAAATAATACTGCCTATCTTTTCTGCCACTCTAAATTGCTCACGATCACCTAATAATAAAGATGGTTGTAAAATACTTATTTTATCAAAAGGGAGTGCTTTAATATGTTGCTCAAGCTCACCCTTCATTTTCAAATAAGCACTATTACTGTGCGTGTTCGCCTCGCTTGATGACACTAAGCAGTAATGCGTAACACCATTACATGCCGCTAACTGCGCCGCTATAAACTGATAATCAAAATCTACTTTACGCTGAGCTTGTGTAGAGCCCGCCTGTTTACGGGTTGTGCCCAAACACGAAAACAATACGTCACCTTTAAAAAGCTCAACGTATTGAGTTAATTTTTCAAAATCAATAACGTGATTAACTAGCTTTGCGTGTGTAATAGGCAAAGCCCGACGACTTAACGTAACCACTTTGGTATAACGATCGCTCTTAAGTAGCTTATGTAGCAACTCATTACCGACCAAACCTGTAGCACCTATTAATATCGCCGTTTTAGTCATAAATTTATTTATTTTCGCCCACTTTATTAAGTACGTGCTGCACTGCTTTTTTGTAGCTTTGCGTTTCTTCACTTGCGCACGTTACTACAGATTCTAAATCATGAAGATGGCCGTTTTCTAAACCATAAACCCAACCATGAACGCTTAGCTCTTGGCCGCGCTCCCACGCATCTTGCACAATGTTAGTACGGCATACATTACGCACTTGCTCAATTACATTTAGCTCAATAAGGCGGCTTAAACGTTCGCTTTCTGGCATTGCATCAAGTTGTTCAAGATGCTTTTCTTTTACATCCCCTACATGGCGTAGCCAATTATCAATAAAGCCAAATTTTGCATTGTTTAAAACGGCTTGTACGCCACCACAGCCATAATGACCTACTACCATGATATGTTTTACTTTTAAAACCTCTACAGCGTACTGCATAACCGACAAACAGTTATGGTCAGTGTGTACAACCACGTTTGCAACGTTACGATGCACAAATAATTCGCCTGGTAATAAATCAACTATTTGATTAGCAGGTACACGAGAGTCTGAACAACCAATCCATAAATACTCTGGATTTTGTTGCATAGATAAAATTTTAAAAAACTCAGGATCAGCTTCGCTTGTACGTGCAGCCCAACGTTTATTGTTATCGAATAAATTTTTTAACTTTCTCATTGCATCTCTTATTAAGTCGAGGACGGAAATTTAATGGATATTAGCAAGAATCAAAATATTACGAGGCGTTAACTGCTTTTCACAAAACGTTTTAACGCTTACTTGATAGCCTTGCTGTTGCAAATATAAAGCACGATCGAGCACAAGCCAAACTTCAATTGCTCTTCTGAACACATGTCGAACCAGTTCAACTCGGTCAGTTATTTTTTTTCGAGCAACACCAATATCTAAATATTTATTATAATCAGTATCTTGAGGTAGGTTTATTGCCTTTTTATCTGCAGCCCATGCACAAAATGATTTAAACGAATCTGAGAATATAGCTTTGTTAACTGAAGGTACGCTTACATAATATTGCTCGCCAGTAATCGATTTTCTAAGTGCGTCAAAACCAAGTCGCCATTCTAGTTCTGTTTTACGTACTTTTTCCAGACGAGAAGGCGCTGTAACGGTTTCTTGTAATGCGAGCTTTAAATCGCGATGCGTTAGGTTAAGCTCACTTTGGTTTGCAACCTCACTCATTACACGGTACTCATTAGCCGTAAATAAATGATAGCAACAAGGTGAAAAGCTAATTTGCTGTACTTTCGCTAAACTTGCTTGGCGCATAAATGCTTGGTGCAAACCACCACATGCGTGTAGCGCTACGGCATGCATATCAGCATTAAAAAATTGAGTGATATCCTCTTTTAATACATCTGCTTGGCTAAAGTGCATTGCCAAGCCTTGTTGCTGTGCACTTTTTTGTCCTTGCTCGCATAAGCTTTGTTGCAGTTCAATACTATGCACATCACTTGCGCCATTAAAAGCAAGCATTCGCCCTAAGTGTCCTTTACCCGCACACCACTCTAAAACTGGTTGCTTAGTATTAGGTAGTGCAGATACAAAGTCTTGTAACTGATCAAACTTACGACCTTTAATGCCGTTACTTATCCAAAACGGATAATCAGATCGAGAGTGTGCAGAGCTAGGTAACTCACATAGCTTAGCAAGTTCATCAAGTTGGTTTATGTGTTGGCTAAAAAATTGGTATAGCTGATTTTGATCGTTATCAAGAACGGTTACCTGATCATCAGTTAGTTCGTTAAGTATGCCTTGCAGCCCTGGCCAAGGAATAGTGTCAAAATCAAATGCGGTGCACTGCCAATACTGACGATGGCGCGTTAAAAGTGAATCAAGTGCAAAAAATTGCTCGGCTAAAGTCATAACAGCTTAAAAAATAAAAAGACAATTAATTATATCAGCTCAGTGAGCTCTCATTAAGCAGTTATTTTTGGCTAAAAATAAGCCGTAAATACAAAGGTATGGAAATAATACTCACCAGAATCGCTGCTATGAGCATCCATGATAATTGCATCTTTTCAGGCTCTTGGTATTTATAAATAAAGTGAGATTTCACTTCGTCAAATTCGTTTTGCTGTATGCCATATAAGTCAGCTATTAAGCGCCACTTTGCTATCGACATATGCCCCAAACTGGTAGTGGGTGGGGTTATATAACTTTTTAGTACTTCAGCCTCAAAGGCGAGCTGATGAAAGCTCTTACTCGGTGCGTATATTTGCTGGGTGACCGCAATGGCTTCATCCATGTTCATCATTGCATAGCGCCAACCTTTTAGGCTCGCTTGGTAGAATTTTTCGACCGTTTGCGGATTTTGCTTAAGCATGTTTTCGCTAGTAAATAAAATGTCGCTATATACATCCATACCATAACGCTGTGGGCAAACAAGCCGATGAGCTACGCCTTGTTGAGTCATATAATAAGGCTCTGTAGTAACATAAACTTGCATAGCATCTAGCTTGTTTTCAATCCAAGCCTGGTTAAAATTTTCGCCATTGTAAACTTTGAGTTTATCTACATCAACGCCACTGCGTTTAAGCATAATAAGTAGCTCGGTGCCGTCATTTTTGCTCACCGCAGTGATACGTTTATTAACAAAGTCACGAGGGTGAAAAATATCAGACGTGTCTTTTACCATCCAGCAATAAGGTGAAAACTGCAATAAGGCTGCCATTGCAACAAAAGGCTGACCATTAATACGTTGCTGTAAAATACCAGAATGCCCTACACCAAATTGTGCTTCACCACTGGCCACAGGACCAAAGGTATCAGGTTTCATTGGATTAGCTTGTTTAATAGTTACATCAAGGCCCGCTTCATTATAAAAGCCTTTTTGCTTAGCCATATAGTAGCCAGCAAACTGAAACTGATGTGTCCATTTTAGCTGTAATGTGACTGATTCTTGTGCCGCGATATGGCTGCAAAAAAAGCACAATCCAATGATTAATCCTTTAAATAGCAAATAGGTGTCCTCAAAAAGTATGACGATTACCTGTAACTATATGTAAAACGTGTAATAAAGCAAGCACCCTAGTTAGGTGCCTGCCTTTAAAGATAGGTTATACTGAGGCGAGTTTTTCGGCTTTTTCTGCTTGCGGTTTTGATGTTAAAAATTGGGTAAAACACGGATTTTGTGTTTCATCTTGTACACTGTAACCTAAGCGATTCAAATGCTCGTTAAACATCTCATACTGACTCGGCTCAATAGCAAAACCTGCCAGTACATTCCCCATCGAACCACCGTGATTACGATAATGAAATAAGGTAATGTTCCAATTGCTGCCTAAAGTATCTAAAAAGCGTGCAAGCGCACCCGGATACTCAGGAAATTCAAAACGCAATAAACGTTCATGTAATTGCTCTGGTGCTTTTCCGCCAACCATATAACGCACATGTAATTTAGCGAGTTCGTTATCCGACAGATCGCAAAATTGATAATCGTTATTTGTTAAGTCTTGCTTTAACTCATTAAGCTCTTGCTCGCCTTGGCGAAGTGCAATGCCTACAAATATTTGTGCTTCACCAGGTCCTGCATAACGGTAGTTAAACTCAGTAATAGCACGGCCACCTAAAGAAGCACAAAACTGTTTAAAGCTGCCTTTTTCTTCTTTAATAGTAACCGCTAATAACGCTTCGTTTTTTTCACCCAGCGCAGTGCGCTCTGCAACATAACGCAGGCGATCAAAGTTTAAATTAGCACCCGAAAGCACAGCCGCTAAATGTAGTCCTTTTAACCCCGACTGCTGACTCCACTTTTTAAGCCCAGCCGTTGCAAGTGCACCTGATGGCTCTGCAATTGCACGCGTAGATACAAAAATATCCTGCATGGCTGCACATATTTCATCGCTAGTAACGGTTACAACTTCATCGCAAAACTTTTGCGCTAAACGAAATGTTTCAGTGCCAATAATTTTAACCGCTACGCCATCGGCAAAACTACCAACGCGATCAAGCTCTACTGGCTTACCGGCTTCAAGTGCTGCTTGTAAACACGCACTTTCGTCGGCTTCTACGCCAATTACTTTTATATCTGGACGCAACGATTTAATGTAAACCGCCATACCAGCAAGTAAACCGCCGCCGCCAACAGGAATAAACACAGCATCAAGCTCGTTTAATTGCTGCATTAACTCGCGTGCTACAGTGCCTTGACCAACAATGACATCCGGATCGTCAAATGGCGGGACAAATATACCGTTACGCTGCTCTGTAAGCTCAAGCGCATATGCTTTTGCTGCATCAAAATGATGGCCATGTAATACAACTTCACCGCCAAGTGCGCGCACTGCGCTGACTTTTATTTCAGGCGTTGTTACTGGCATTACAATAGTTGCTTGATGCCCAAGGTGAGATGCACTCAATGCAACCCCTTGAGCATGATTACCCGCAGAAGCAGTAATAACCACTGAGCCTTTAGGTAATTTATTTAATTTGTTATACGCACCGCGTAACTTAAATGAATACACGGGCTGTTGGTCTTCACGCTTTAACCAAACATGGTTACCTAGCTTTTTACTGAGTTCAGCCATTTCGCTAACCTCAGTAACTTTAGCCAAAGGCTCCATGTTTGCTTGAATAATAGCGCGAAAATAATCGAGCTCTTGAGAGACCATAATTAACTAAGCGCCTCCAATTTAGCTAAGTCGCGCACTGCGCCTTTATCGGCACTTGTTGCAAGTAATGCATAAGCCTTTAAAGCAGACGATACATAACGCTCACGATCAACTGGCTTGTACGCCATTTTTCCGCGTGCTAATTGCTTTTGTTTACGTGCCTCAAGTTCTTCATCGCTTAGCGCTAATGTGATTTCACGTGTTGCGATATCAATAATGATTTTGTCGCCATTTTCAACATAAGCGATTGCACCACCACTCGCCGCCTCTGGCGATACATGGCCAATTGATAAACCCGAAGTACCACCCGAAAAGCGACCATCTGTAATAAGAGCACACTTTTCAGCTAAGCCTTTCGATTTTAAGTAGCTTGTTGGGTATAGCATTTCTTGCATACCTGGGCCGCCTCTAGGGCCTTCATAACGAATAACCACTACATCGCCGGCTTTTACTTCGTTATTTAAAATCCCTTCAACTGAATCATCTTGTGATTCGTATACAATGGCGGTGCCTTCAAAATGTAGCATTTCGTCAACTACGCCAGCACTTTTTACAACACAACCATCAACCGCTAAATTACCCGAAAGCACAGCTAAACCACCGTCTTGGCGAAAAGCGTGTTCAACGCTTCGAATACACCCATTCACACGGTCATTATCGCCTTCATCCCAGCGACACTCTTGGCTCATTGCTTTAGTAGTACGAATGCCCGCAGGACCCGCACGGTAAAATTTGCGCGCTACCTCGTTAGTTGGGTCGGTTGCATCCCATTTTTTAACAAGCTCAGCCATTGTTGACCCAGCGACATGATTCACTGACATGTCAACTAAGCCCGCTTTACCAAGCTCACGTACAACTGCCATCATGCCACCAGCACGGTGTACATCTTCAATATGGTACTCTGGTGTTGCTGGTGCAACTTTACATAAAAACGGTGTTTTACGAGAAAGCGCATCAATATGCGACATATCAAAATCAACGCCGGCTTCTTGCGCTGCTGCGAGTAAATGTAATACGGTATTTGACGAGCCGCCCATTGCAATATCAACAACCATTGCATTCATAAAGGCTGTTTTATTGGCAATTGCGCGTGGCAATACATCTTGATTATCTTTTTGATAATACTCACGACATAAATCAACAATACGAGCCCCAGCTTCAACATACAGTTGTTTACGGTCTTTATGAGTGGCAAGCGTGGTACCGTTACCCGGAAGTGCTAAGCCTATTGCCTCTAACAAACAGTTCATTGAGTTTGCAGTAAACATGCCTGAACACGAACCACATGTAGGACACGCAGAGCGCTCTACTTGCTCTGAATCTGCATCACTTACCGATTCATCTGCGCCTTTAACCATGGCATCAACTAAATCAAGTTTAATGTCGATGTTAGCAAGTTTAGTTTTACCCGCCTCCATTGGACCGCCCGATACAAATATCACCGGGATATTTAAACGTAGCGCTGCAAGCATCATCCCTGGAGTGATTTTGTCGCAGTTTGAAATACAGATCATCGCATCGGCGCAGTGACCATTTACCATGTATTCAACCGAGTCAGCAATTAAATCGCGTGAAGGCAGCGAATAAAGCATACCGCCGTGTCCCATCGCAATGCCATCATCAATAGCAATGGTATTAAATTCTTTTGGAACGCCACCGGCTTGGGTTATTGTCTCACCCATAAGCTCACTAAGCTGATTAAGGTGTACATGCCCTGGTACAAATTGTGTAAACGAGTTAACTACGGCAATAATCGGTTTACCAAAATCAGAGTCTGTCATACCTGTTGCGCGCCATAATGCTCTTGCGCCTGCACGTTTACGTCCTTCAGTTGTTGTTGCACTTCTTAATTTAGCCATAGTTACCTCAGTTTTTGCCGCAATATAAGCGGGCATTCCTCATTCTAAAATTGGTGAATAACCTAGTGACTCAGTTACTCGTAAATTATTTTGTAATTCGTAATTACACAGCCTGTTGGTGCTGTAAATTTTGTAAAGTGACTTCTTTTACATCCACCAGCTTGTTTAGCTGGCTGGTTAATAGGTGAATAGGTTTATCACTATCTACCGTCATGGCTACGTTGTATAAGCCATCATCCATATTGAGCTGAAAATGCGTTAGGTTAAAACCACGATGACGCACCACTCGTAAAAAGCGCTCTACCGCTATACTTTGGCTTTTTAATGCAATAGTTAGGCTGTGTTTCATTTTGCTTTCTCCGTCATCATTTCGTCGTTAGCAGCCCCAGGTGGTACAAGTGGCCAAACATTTTCTTTATCATCAATACAGGCATGTACTATGTACGGGCCTTTGCTGTTAACTAATGCTGTAATAGCATCATCAACTTGGTTAGCGTGGGTAATTGTTTGCCCTGGGATACCAAATACAGCAGCTAGTTGCACAAAGTCTGGGTTGTCCGAAAGGTTAGTTTCAGAGTAACGTCCTTCAAAAAATAGCTCTTGCCATTGGCGAACCATACCCAAGCGCTGGTTATCTAAAATTAATATTTTTACAGGTAAATTATTACGGCGAATCGTGGCCAATTCTTGAATATTCATCATGATTGAGCCATCGCCCGATACAGTGATAACAAAGTCATCAGGGCGTGCTACTTGTGCGCCAATAGCAGCCGGTAAACCAAAGCCCATCGTGCCTGCGCCACCACTGCTTAAATGATTACTCGGGTGAGTAAACTTCATGTGTTGTGCTACCCACATTTGATGCTGACCTACATCGCAACACACAACGCCAGTTTTTGGCATGCGTTGGCTCAGTTGGTTTAATAAGTACGGTGCGTAAACCTTCTCACCTGGGTAGTCGTAACGCCACGCGTGCTTGATATTCATTTCTTTATTTGTGTCACACCACACTTTAGGTGTTACAAAGCACTCAAGTGCAGGTAACGACGTTTTTAAATCAGCAATTAATGAAGCTTTAGCAGGTTTTCGCTTACCGACTTCAGCGGCATCAATATCTAAATGAATTACTTTAGCTTTAGCTGCAAATTTAGCTAAGTTACCCGTTACGCGGTCATCAAAGCGCGCACCTATACACACAAGTACATCACATTCTTGCACGGCAATATTAGCGGCTTGACCACCATGCATACCTAGCATGCCTAAGTAATGCTCGTAGTCAGGTAACACACTGCCTAATGCTTTTAGTGTTGATACAGCAGGCATCTGGGTTTTATTTAAAAACTGCATTAACTCGTCTTGCGCATCAGCGGCTTGTACACCACCGCCTACGTACGCTACAGGCTGTTTAGCCTCACTCAACAATTGATTAGCAATAGCAACTTGCTTTAAATCTAACTCAGGTAAGTATTCATCAGCTGCAAGCCAAGGCTTAAAAGGTACTTGCGCCATTTGAATATCTTTTGGGATATCGACAAGTACAGGACCTGGTCGGCCGCTTTGCGCTAAATGAATAGCTTCTTGTAATATCTCTGCTAAGTCTTCCGCTCGTTCTACCATGTAGCTGTGCTTAGTACACGAAAGCGACATACCTAGTACATCTATTTCTTGAAACGCATCTGAACCAATAGCTGCAGTAGGCACTTGGCCGGTAATCGCCAATAATGGTACTGAGTCCATCATCGCATCAGCAAGGGCAGTTATTAAGTTAGTTGCACCTGGGCCCGATGTAGCAAAACACACACCTAATTTACGCGTGCTGCGAGCATAACCAACAGCTGCAAACCCTGCACCTTGCTCATGACGAGTAAGGTAGTGTTTGACTGGCGCGCCATACAGCGCATCGTAAATTGGCATAATAGCTCCGCCTGGGTAGCCAAATACTTCATTTACGCCGTGTTTGGCCAATAAGTCGATTGTTAGTTCTGCGCCTGTCATTAATAAACCCTCATTCCTCAGTGACAACCCAATTACATTTTTACGCTAAAAACTTTGCCCTTAAAACTAAAAAGCCCTCCGAACGGTTAAGTGCGGAGGGCTTTTTTAATGCTTAAGTTTTTAAAGCACTACGAAGCCCTCGCGGGAATAATCACCACGATAATAATCAGGACTAGGTTAAGTGCGTTTGTAAGCATGTAATTAATACCAAATTTTGTTCAATTATCGCGAAGGTTATTCCTTCGCTCTCTTTTTATATTAGTACCGCGCTAGGCCCTTTAAGTCAACACCAAAGTTAATCTAACAAAAAGACTAAAAGGCAATTTATCAGGTTTTAAAATTCATTATACAAGCTGGTAGTGGTTTTTTTATGCTCTAATTTTATTCTCAGAAATTCACTATTCTTATATCCCTTATTTAAGGTTTGATTAATTTTTAAGAATATTTTTATAAATAAAATTATTTATCACCTTCAGGTAATGCGTAGGTTCCCTTAAGCGACTCTTAAGTGTTGTTGCATAGCATGGCGTTGTTATTTTAAACGAGCCTAAATATGAACGTAATTAGTCAAACACCAGCACAAAAAAAGCCAAATCGTAGTAAACGGTTTTACATTCACTGTAGTGCAAATGCCTTTGTAGTGATGATTGCCTGTTATTACTGTTTAGTTATAAACATTCCTTTTATTCAAGGTTCGTTTAGCGCCATAACCTCTCTTGCATCTTTTTCATGGCTATTTTTACTTTCAGTGCCACTGCTTTTGTTATGCCTTTTAATTATTTTCTTTTCGATAGTGTCGGTTAGATGGTTATTAAAACCAGTTAACTATCTTTTACTGATAATTTCTAGCGCCGTGCTTTACGGCTCATTAAATTACGGTGTCGTGTTTGACTATTCAATGATTCAAAACACGTTCGAAACGGATTCAAGCGAAGCGCTGAGCTATTTAAACCCGCAGCTCATAGCCTTTTTACTGTTGTTTTGTGCGCTACCTGTTTTTATATTAAGCAAAGTAAAAATACACTTTACTCGCCCTCATCAAGAAGCGATTAGCCGCATAAAACTTATTATTGCCTGCTTAACGCTAATTGCTTTAGTGGTCGCTAACTTTTACGCCGATTACGCAGCCACTGGTCGCAACAACCGCATTTTGAAAAAAGAAATTATTCCGTTTCAATATCTCTCTAGCGGTTATAAATACATGCGCGATCAGCTGCTGTATACCAATATGGAATTTAAAAATATAGATGCAACACCCACTCTTATTGCGCCTAACACCACCAGCGTAACCGTTATGGTTGTTGGCGAAACCGCACGAGCAGAAAACTTTGCTTATCAAGGTTATAAGCGTAACACCAATCCTTATACACAAAAGTATAATGTGACGTATTTTAATAATGTGGCGTCTTGTGGCACCGCTACTGCAGTGTCTGTGCCGTGTATGTTTTCACTGCAAACACAAGATAACTTTGATCGATTAGCAGCTGACAACCAACAAAACCTGATTGATTTAGCACAACAAGCTGGCAGCGACGTACTGTGGGTTGATAACAACAGCGGCTGTAAAAACGTATGCACCCGTGTTGTTAACATTGATATCCCAACCACCCCATCAGCGCTTTGCGATGGAAAATATTGCTTTGATGAAGTGCTTATTGCTCCACTTAAGCGCAAACTCGCTAATTTAAACCAAGCTAATACCGTTATCGTCCTCCACATGATGGGCTCACACGGGCCAACTTACTTTAAACGCTACCCAGATAAGTTTAAGCAATTTACGCCTACGTGCGATAGAAGCGACATTCAAAACTGCTCACTCGATGAATTAGTTAATACCTACGACAACACAATTGCGTACAGCGACTTTGTTAACGCCCAGGTAATTGAGCAATTAAAAGCACTGCCAAACAACATAGATAAACAGTTTTTATATGTCTCTGACCATGGTGAATCACTTGGCGAAGGCGGTGCTTACTTGCATGGTTTTCCGTATAGCTTTGCACCTAGTACACAAACGCATGTACCCCTGTATATGTGGGCTGATGAGCATAATCAGCGCATTACCAATACCTGTTTAGCTAATTTAGACACCACTGCTGCACGCTCACACAACAATATTTTTCACACCCTTTTAAATTTAATTGGCATTAAAAGCAAAACGTATCAGGCATCGCTCGATTTACTTGCTAGCTGCCAAACAACACCAAGCGAAATAAAAATATGAGTAATAAAACCGTTATAAAACGCCAAGGCTTAATGCGCCTTATTTTTACCTTAAGCCATTCTTTTAACGGCTTAAAATGGATGAGTCGATTTGAAGCGGCGTTTCAACAAGAGCTAGCACTGTTTTCGTTACTCGGTGTGTTTGTGTGGCTACAAGAAATTGCACTAAGGGATAAATTACTGCTTATAGCTAGCCTGCTTTTTATATTGTTTGCTGAGCTGGTAAATACGGCAGTTGAGGTTGTAGTTGATAGAATTGGCAGTGAATACCATGAGCTTTCGGGGCTAGCTAAAGATATAGCCTCTGCAAGCGTGTTTATAGCTATGCTAATTGCCGCTCTTATTTGGTGGGCTGTATTATGGGCATAAAGCTAACTTTTATACCTAAAATACAAAATGCACTTGGCCCTGTATGGATTTTTGTTGTATTTACTGTTTTGGCACTTAGCTTTTTAACACTTGCTCGCTTTGGATTAAGTGTATGGCAAGGGGAGCGTGTATTTGGATCGCATGCGTGGTTATCTATATTTATAGGTGGGTTAAGAGTAGATATAGCCACTCTAAGCTACATTATTATGCCCGCATTACTACTTACTTTACTGATGCAAAGCGTAGGTTGGCAAAATAAAGTACGCGGCCTCATTAAAATTTATTTAGTGACGATGTCTGCTTTACTTGTTTTTTTTGAAGTGATTACGCCTACGTTTATAAGCGAGTACGATTTACGCCCAAACCGCTTATTTATAGAATATTTAATTTACCCTAAAGAAGTCTCAAAAATGATTTTTTCAGGCTATAAGTTAGAAGTATTTATTGTTGTTATAGCACTTGTTTTGAGCTGTAAATTTGCAAGTAAAGTATTTAGCAATCAATGGCAAAGCAAGTCATCACTAACAGGCTTAAACCAATCAATTTTAGCGCTCGTTTTAGTATGCTTAACTTTTTTGGGCGCGCGTAACTCATTAGGGCACAGACCACTTAACCCCGCCATGGTCTCGTTTTCTACCGATCACTTACTTAACGACTTAACCCTTAACTCACTTTATAGCGTCGCGTTTGCAGTTAAGCAACTTTCTAATGAGCAATCAAGCCAAGACTATTACGGTAAAATGCCCACCGATGAATTACTTAGTATTGTGCGTAGTAACATGCAAAATACGCAAGGCACATTTAGTGATGTAACCGCCCCTACAAAAACGTTTCATGGCGCAAGTAATACAGGTAAACCCAAAAATTTAGTCATTATTTTACAAGAAAGTTTAGGTGCTCGTTATGTAGGCACGCTTGGCGGTTTACCGCTTACACCTAATATTGACGCCCTTTATAAACAAGGCTGGGGGTTTCATAATTTATACGCCACGGGTACACGTTCAGTACGTGGAATTGAGGCAGTAATTACAGGGTTTACACCAACGCCTTCGCGTGCAGTTGTTAAGCTTGATAAATCACAACGTGACTTTTTTACCATTGCTGATTTTTTAGCGAAGCAAAATTACAACACACAGTTTATTTATGGTGGCGAAAGCCATTTTGATAACATGCGCAGCTTCTTTTTAGGCAATGGTTTTAAAAGTATCGTAGATACAAATAACTTTAAAAAAATAGACTTTAATGGCTCGTGGGGCGCATCAGACGAAGACTTGTACGACCAAGCCGACATAGAACTTACTAAGCTTAAAAATCAAAACAAACCCTTTTTTAGCCTTATATTCTCAAGCTCTAATCATAGTCCGTATGACTTTCCGGACGATAAAATAACGCTGTACGACAAACAAAAACAAACCCGTAATAATGCAGCAAAGTATGCAGATTACGCGCTGGGCACGTTTATCGAAAAAGCCAAGAAATCGAGCTACTGGGATGATACCGTGTTTATAGTTATTGCCGATCACGACTCGCGCGTATCGGGTTCGAATTTAGTACCGGTTGATCACTTTAAAATTCCGGCCGTTATTTTTGGTAAAGGTATTACCCATAAACGAGATAGCCAACTAGCCAGTCAGCTCGATATTCCTGTTACTCTACTGTCTTTGATTGGCGCAAGTGGTAAGCACCCTATGATAGGCCATGATTTATCAAAGCCAATTAGCGACAACAAACAACGCGCAATGATGCAATACGACAAAAACTTTGCCTACATGCACGATAATAAAGTGGTGGTGTTACAACCACAAAAACCAGCAACCACCTATACGTATAGCAATAACCAGCTTGTGCCATGTGAAAACGATGAGCAATTAGTAAAAAAAGCCCTAGCCCATGCGAACTTGGGTAATTTAGCCTACACAAATGGTTGGTACCATTAGTTCTTATTCTTGCAGTGACTTGATAATAAAGCCTTGTTAAAGTAACAAGGCTATTTTTATAAACCGAGTAAACATGAAAATCCTCGTTATTGAAGACTCTGAAGCACTAAGACGCAGCTTGCAAGTTGGCCTTAGCAACCTTGGTTTTACCGTAGATGAAACAGGTGATGGCTCAGAAGGGTTGAGTATGGCACTTAGTGGAAACTACGACCTCCTCGTACTTGATTTAATGCTACCGAGCGTTGATGGCATGAGTATTTTACAAGCACTGCGCAGCAGTAATAGCCAAAGCCGTGTGCTAATTTTATCTGCACGAAGTGAGCCTCAAGATAAAATTAGCGGCCTTATGAAAGGCGCTGACGATTATTTAACTAAGCCATTTTCGTTTGAAGAACTCCATGCTCGTGTCCTTGCATTACTTCGTCGTGGTTCACTGCAAAACCAACAAAATACCCTTACCGTAGGTGATTGCGTATTAGATCTGTCACTTAAAACTCTTCATTACAAGCAACATGACATTGAACTCACGCGTAATGAATACAAAATAATAGAATGCTTATTTAACGCCCCAGAGCGAGTATTAGGACTCGAGCTTATAAGTGAGGCCGTGGTAGGTCAGTTTGATATGCTCTCTAAAAATGCGCTTGAAGCACACATCTCAACCATACGTAAAAAAGTAAGGCAGTTTGATGGCGAGCTACCGATAAAAAACAAACGTGGATTTGGTTATGTCGCAACAACAAAATAAAAGTCACTCAATAAGACGTAAACTCGTTAATAATATTAGCGCCGTGATCTCGGTTATTTTATTCACCATATTTTTAACCGTTGATTTAAGTGTTGATACTTGGGTGGAAGATCAGTTCAATCAGTCTTTAACTAATAAAGCTAACTACTTAAAAACCTTAGTTGAAGATGACAACAATGTGGTTGAATTTGATTTTGCTGGCGAGTTTATGTCAGAGTATGAAGCAGCCGATGCCACGGAGTTTTACCAGTTATGGCATGGCCGTGATGTTTTTGAGCGCTCGGACTCATTAGCGCTTTATGAAAATGCTAACCTGCCTTTTTTAGAAATGCCGATAAACGAATCTAAAATTATAGATTACGAGCTTCCTAACGGGCGTGATGGCCGCGCACTTATAAGTCACTTTGTAGCCCAAAAAGATGATAGAAACCCCACTCACTCTGCTGTTTTTAATACCATGACTCTTGCGATTGCAGCGCCGACAGCCGAACTTAATAAAGTACTGATTATTATTGATGTGGTCTTTATTTTAACCTGTGTACTTGGTGTGTTTGGTGTGCGCTATTTAGTGACACGTATTGTAAATAAAGGTCTGCACCCGCTACACAACTTAAACGACCAAATTAAGTTACTCGATATTACCGGTGTTGCGCAAACAATAGAAAGCGACTTTAAAGTAGAAGAAATAGAACCTATACGTAACGAGCTAAATAAGTTTATTACCGTTAATCAGCAACTCTATAGTAATGAAAAACGCCTAACAAGCGACATTGCACACGAGCTTAAAACCCCAATAGCTGAACTAATAAGCCTCTCAGAAGTGGCTATTCGCTACCCTGACGATAGACGCATTAGCGACACCTATACCAGTGATGTGCTTAATATTTCACAGCGTATGAAAACGATTGTTAGCAACCTATTACTGTTGCAGCGCTCAAGTAGCAGTGCAATGCAATTAAATGCACAAAATATCATTCTAAATAACCTAGTAAATCAAATTGTTGATGAGGTGACCTTTAAGCACCCAACTATTAAAGCGCGTTTAAATAACGAAATAAGTGACGAGATTACACTTAATGCTGACGAATTTAGTTTAAATACCATTTTATGTAACTTAATCGATAACGCACTATTTTATGGACTCCCTGAGGCACCAATTAAATTAACTGCCGTAAATAACAGCACAAACATGACCATCTCTGTTAGTAACAAAGTAAATAAACCACTAAGTAGTGAACAGCTCACTGCTATTTTTGACCCGCTCTATCAGCTAGATTCATCTAGAACTAATAACCAGCGCCATGGTTTAGGATTATCAATTGTACAGAGCTTATGTAACTTAAATGGCTTTACTATCACTGCCAGTAATACCGAAAACAATACGCTAACGTTTATATTAGCGTTACCTCTGAAGTAAATTTAGGTTAGTATTTACACTACTAACCTTCGAGATTTTAAGGACAAACAATGAATGCTCTTACCCGTATTAGCCACTTTTTTATTGTGGCATTACTTATAACATTTAGCCTTAACAGCTATGCAGCTCCCGCCTTATATAAAATAGAAAAAAATGGCGTCAGCTCATACCTATTTGGCACTGTACACGTTGGTGATGCCAGCATGAAAGGCTTACCTAAAAATGTAACCGATGCAATTAGTGCAAGCAAAGAAGTGATTGTTGAAGTTGATATAAGCAAACTTACACCACTTGAAATGCAACAGCGTTCAATGCCATTTATGATGCTAAGTGACGGTAAAACACTGCAAACTGAGCTTTCAAAGCAAAATTATACCAAGCTAAAAGATTACTTTGCTAAAAAGTCGATTGATATTGCTATGTTTAATGGCTTAAAGCCTTGGGCTGTTATGGTGACTATGATGCAAATTGAATTTCAAAATGCAGGATATTCAGATAAAACCGGCATAGATAAGCAAGTACTTGCTTACGCTAAAGAACATAAAATAAAAATTGGTGAGCTTGAAACTCTAGAGCAACAACTGCAAATGTTTGATGGCATGGCGCTATTAAGCAATGAAATGATTGAAGAAACATTTGAACAACTCAGCGATATTAATACTTACTTTATCAAATTAGTTAATGCCTGGAAAAACGGGGATATGGATACACTAACCGATTACTACAACATGAGTTTTGATGACAGTAATTACGGTGAAATTAGCGAGCAAGTAATGCTAACTAACCGCAATAATAATTGGGTTAAACAACTCACACCGCGTTTAGCAAACGAGCAACTATTTATTGCCGTAGGCGCTCTGCATTTACCTGAAAAACACGGGTTACTTAAACAGCTACGAGATAAAGGCTTTAGCGTTACTCGTCTTTAAAATAAAAATGGGTTGAGTGAATTTTCGCTCAACCTTTCTCTGAGCTTTTAATTAAAGTCTTCCATTTTTAAGTAATTCTCTATTCCTTTAATTTTGTCTGCCGCATGATGATTTACATAAATCACAGTACTTGTATTAGCAGCACAAATTTTCTCTATTAGTAGCAGTACACGTTGCCTGTTTGCTTCATCTAATCCTAAGCAAGGTTCATCTAAAATAAGTAACGTTGGATGCTTTACCATAGCTCGTACAATTAAAAGCATACGTTGATCGCCGTACGAAAGCTGGGTGAATGAGGTGTTTTGCTTGTCACTTAAACCAATAAATGCCAGCCACTGCTTAGCAATATTAACTTGTGCGTCGCTCGGCTTTTGATATAAACCTATGCTGTCATAAAAACCAGATATAACAGTATTTAAAGCCGATATACTTACGCGATAATCCATATGTAGCCCGTTAGATATAAAACCAATATGCTGTTTTATATCCCAAATACTCTCCCCGGTTCCGCGTTTAAAACCGAACACTTCAATGTCATTGTTATAACACTGTGGGTTATCACCTGTTATTAAATTTAATAGGCATGTTTTACCTGAACCGTTCGCTCCAGTAAGCTGCCAATGCTGATGCTTTTTTATGGTCCAATTGAGATTTTTGAATATGCTTACGTCACTATAACTAACTTTAGCATTACTCAATTTAACTAAGGTATTACCAGTGAATGTCTTTTGCTCTTGTTCGGTATCAGGAGATGGCACATCCAATGAAGTATGCTCTAAATGAAGTAGTTTTAGTAAGTCACTTAATTGCTCACTACTTGGCTTTGCTAAAGTATGTAACAAGCAACCTTGGTTTACATAGCCATAGTGAGTAATGAATGAAGGGATTTCGTCTAGGCGGTTTAGTACAAAAACAAAAGTAATCGTGTGGCTAAGCTCTATGAGTATTTTATTAAGTTGCTGGCAAGATTGTACGTCGAGTCCATCAAATGGCTCGTCAAGCACGACTAACTCACTATGGGAGCTGAGTGCTTTTATAAGTAGGAGTTTACGAGTTTCACCCGTTGAAAGTTCTCTAAAATGCCTATTTAGTAATGAGCTAAATTTAAATAATTCTATTAGCTGCGCTAATAACTCACCATTATTACTATGCTCTGCAAATATAAGGTCTTTAACGAGGCTATGCTTTTCATGCTCTAATTCTTGGGCCAGTAACTGTTTATGCGAATCTGAAGACACGAGCATAAGTTTATTAATACTACTTATACGCTTACCACTTTCGCACTTAGCTTCACCAACTAACGCAGCTGTCAGTGCAGATTTACCGGCTCCATTAGCACCTAGAAGCAGCCAATGTTCTCCTAGATTCACTTGCCAATCTAGGTTGCATATGTCGTAACGACTTTTGCCTTGTCCTTGTAAGTAACCATTAAATTGCTCAAGCGTAATTGACTGCACTAACTTTTCCTAATAAACCTTAAAACAGCAAGTTAACGCATATTAAAAGTGCTTAGCAAGCTTGTTATCTGAAAAATTAATTTATTTCACTAGGGCGTATTGATCTTTGTGGATTGAAATTTGTTCAATCTAGGGGCGATTAAATCGCGGCGCGAGGTTTGTAACCTAGTGGGCTAAGTCAAAACCGAGTAAAGCTTCCGCGTCCTGCTCACGCCCCTTACCTACATCCATGTAGGCAACAAAGAGTTAATCGTCCCTAGAAAGAACCCAATGGGCAGCGCATGTTTGGTATTTATGCTGCGCTATCGCCTATTTATGGGGAATAACCACACTACACAGGCTCTGCCTTGCCTAAAAACCAAACAGTCTGCTGCAAATTCAACTACCAAAGATCAACACGCCCTAACAACGCTAATACTATTTAATGCGTCTTTAATTGCTTGCTGACTTATTGGTTTATGAATATGAAGGTTAGCCCCGTATTTATAAGCTCGCTCTATATCATTTTGTGAAGTATTTGCTGTTATAACAATAATTGGCATTACTTTATTAAGATCAGAGCGTATTTTTTTAATCGCCTCAAACCCATCCATTATTGGCATATTTAAGTCCATAAAAACAATATCATATTGATTTTCACTCACCATATCGCACGCGACTTTGCCGTTTTCAGCGCAATCATAGCTTAAACCTAATAGGCTAAGTATGCGGGTCAGTAATATAGTATTTAATGGATTATCTTCAACGACTAAACACTTTAGTTTGTCATTTATTTTACGAGGGTTTGGGAGAGCTTTACTGGCAATTATTGGTAAGTGCAAAGATACCAGCGCTCCATGGGCTTCATTATTTTTGAAGGTAATTTCACCGTGCAACGCCTTTACAACATACTGAACCCGAGTGAGACCTGTTCTTAATCCTTGAAAATGGTTTGTTTGTTTAAATGAGTCAAATTCAAGATCAGTAATCTCTTTCGAAAAACCACAACCAGTATCACTTACAGTTACACAAAGTTCATCATTAAAAAGCTTTGCAGAGACAGTAATTTCACCTTCTGTCGTAAACTTAATAGCGTTACTGATTAATTCTGTAAGCGTATGCTGCAAACGTTGATGATCCAATTTACATACACAATTTAATGATTTATCTAAACAACTAACTAGTTTCAGGCCTTTTTGCTGACAAGCATGCTCGTAAGCCATTAGTACTTTATTACACGACTCTAGAAGGTTTTCATTTTTAAATTGCGGTACCCACTTACCTGTACTTAAAGCGTGCAAGTCCTGCAGTTCATCTAATATGGCTATTAACCTAAGTGCGCAGTAATTAGCTTGGGTTTTAATGCTTTTCTGCGTATCAGAAACCTTTAACTCCTCAATAGACGTAATAAGACCCTGTAAAGGTGTTCTAAATTCGTGACTTGCTCTGGCAATAAAATGTTCTTTATTTTGACTCACTTGTTGAGCGAACTCTTTTTGTTTTTGGTATTTAGACAATGCATTACCTATTTCTTTTTCCATTGGCATAAATACAAATCTTAACTCTACAAGTAGTAAAAACATCGCCATAAGCCAAAATAATAATTCAAGGTTAGATACCCAGTTCAATTTTTGGACAGCTTGCTCTTCAAATAAATTCACTGCATGATCTAGTTGCTTTAATAGCTCTTCAACCTCAGTTACAGAGAATATACGCTTATCTACTTGGCCTTGTTGATAAAGCAAATTTTCCGCTTGCTGGATATATGTTGCAACTTGGGAATCTAGTTTATGAGGAGCTAACGTATACAGCTTAATAAGCTTAGGTGTAAGGTATTGATACTCTCCATTACCATTTTTTGAAAGTAAGTAATTATGAGTTTTTTTGAATGATACAACTGATGCCTTTAACGCTTTAGTATGCTCAGAAATATTTGTTGCCGATAATAATAACTCATTACTATGCCAAGCTATTTTTTGAGAAAGCATTCTCTGCTTACCAGCCATATTTATTATTTTTGCGTCGTATTTTTGCACCGAAAAATAATACTGCATAAGTGATGCTGATGTGCTTATTAATAGTGCTATTGCTATTAATGCCCATCGGTAACGAGTACGGATATTCGCGACAACTTTAAACATACTAAGCCTTGTTTTTGTTTTAAGTGTAGCTCAATTTTTTAGAACTAATAAGCAGCTTAAATAATGATTATTAAATAAAAAAGCCCAGCTAAAAAGTTGGGCTAATAAAATAAAACTATTTAACTATCTATTTTCTAAACGGTTATAGTCGAACATTCCATATTCTATCCCACGATATTTTTTAGCAGTATCGTGCAATATATCGCTGTATTGCCAAAACTGTGGATGAGTACGTCGAATACCAAACTTAGATTTCAATGCACCATAATCAGCTTCTATTTGCATCATAGGCAATTGCTCAGCAAAAGCATTTACTTGCTGCTCGTTATTTAAATACCAAATAGCTGCTGGATAATCTCCGATAAACCCAGGAACAATAGTCGCGGTATCTTCATCATAAGCACGTTGGCCATCTTCGTTTAATAAACTAGATATATTGTAGTGCGCATTATGATGAATAATAGTGTAGCCCTTATGGCTATTATCTTCTTGCTTTACAAGTATAAAAGAAAGCTGAGGTAATAAGTTAACCGCTTTTGCTGGCATGTTACTTACTACATTTAACGGCTTTGGCACTTCAGTGTAGTTGTATTTTTCACTTAAAACTGGCGCTAATGCTTCTTTCATCAAGGTATATAGTTCATGCTGTGGATCATCAGTTTCATAGTTAATACCACTGGGCTGGCTAAATTCTCGGTTACTTTTAAAGAACTTAGATAAGTCAGGTGGTGAATTACGATACCACTGCTTTTTGATTTGATTACGCTTGTGCTCAGGTAATAGAGCTAAAAAGTTTTGCTCTCCCTCTAAACGTAAAAAATCCATATATAAACGTGTAACCAATTGATGGCCTATATTTCCGTATACATCAAAGCCTGCCACAAGCAAATAATGAATACGTTCAAATAACGCATAATCAAGTATCCACGTGGTTTTAGGCTCTTGACCAATAAAACCTTTAACAACAGTTGCACTATCAAAATGGCGGAAAATAGTCAGCGCAGCATTTTTATTATGCCCATCACCCTTCCAAAGCAAGTCAGTTGTAAGATGCTCGCCACCTTTAAACATTTCGTTTGCAAGCTCAACTTTTGCCTGTAAATATTTTTTCTCACGAACTGAATATTTAACCCAGCTAGAAATAGGTAACGCATTACTTTCCTCTGCGGCAGGAAGTTCTAGAGCTTCTTCATGTTGCATTAGCATTTCCCCTACAGCAGGAGTCGCAACCTTATCAGGATCAGCAAATGCCACCCAAAAGTGATCATTTATAACATTTAAAGCAATCTGACCACGACAAACAGGCCCTTTTATAAAGCCCATAATAATTAACTCTGCTTCATCAAGCATAAATTGATATCTAGAATTAATAGGAATAACTTCAAAAGTTTTAAATGGGTTAGATGCTGACTTAGGCTCATAACTCGGCATTTGCGTAACTGTATAATCTGGCGCAATAAACTGCTCGTACAAACGCAGTAATTTAGTTTCATTAAGCTCAAGTGGTAAATGCGTTTTAGAAAGTATGGTTGTACGCTCTTGCATAAAACGATAATAAACACGGCTAACTTTAGGGTCATCGTATGGACGACGAGTATTAATTAACTTTATTTCCTCACCAGGAGGCGTACTTGAGCGAACTAGTTTAAAAAAGCTTTGTGGGTCCTCTGACGTAAAATAAATATGTGCTAAAAACCAATGTTCATAAATATAACGTGCTGATAACTGATACTTTAAGTTATCTTGATTTAAAAATGCTTCCCAGCCCTTTATTTTATTCTGATCATACTTACTTGGTGGCTCAATATGTGACATTTTACCGCCATTTTTAAGCCAGTTCTGTAAATGATTAAACTCTTCGCGCGAAACCCCAGGTAAACCATAAGGCATACCGCCATGAGGTTGCTCGTCAGCTAATCGGTCAAACTCCCCCATTGTTGCACAGGTTTGCGAACGCCCTAATGAAAAATCAAATTCATCATCTAGCACTTCATTAGTTGGTAATTCATAGCTTTGCTTTAACACTAAACTATTAAATAAAACACTTCCCGCTAAATTCGCTTCCTCACTTTGCACGCGTTCATTTAAAACTGGCGTAAAGTTTTTTTCTCGCCATTGCTGTGTATTGGTTGCATCAAATAATAAACGGCTTGGGGTCGTTGCCAATAAACGAGTTCCATCGTAAACAAGCTCTTTACTCAAACCTCGGTCAATACCTTCAGGGGATGAGAGCTTAAGCTGGCAAGGTGCATCGTAACAACCATGGCAAACGACGCAGCGGGTATCGAGCACTGGTTTTACGTTTTGTAAAAAATCAGCTCCAGCAAGAGTAGAATGTGGAACGATACGCTCTTGCGCTTGCTCTGGTCCAAATAAATCATCGTAATGTGCATTACCTAAGTAAGCACAACCACTAAGGATAATTAATACAAATGTACTTATTATTATTTTTTTCATTCGTCCTCGTCACCTAAATCGAAGGTGGGCATCATATCCATTTGAGGAGAAACGAATGTTTTTTGACCTTCAGTATTCAAAACAATACTTAAAAGAGGCCCATGCGTTAATGTTATCTGCGCATCATGCTCTTGCTCTAATATACTTAAATACAGAGAATCAGTTATAAGCAACTCATAACCGCTAACGGTAATAGCTACACTGCTATCTTCACTTGGATTTTGGCAAATTTGAGCAAGTAACTCATCATCAAGTCCAATTGATATTTCAAAATCAGGCTGCTCTAAATCTCTATCACTTAATGATTCATCTAATAGAAATAAAGGAAGGGTTAAATTGCTATCTTGTTCAAATTCCATTGCGTTCTCTGCACTTTCTGACGATTTAATTGGCGAGTATTATAACAAACTAGCGAGTAAATTAACGCTAAAGCTAATGTAACTGTTTAAACGTCATCTATAACAGATTCGATCACCGAAAATACACCACCTTGAGGATCGCATATAACACTAAAACGACCAACATCGGGGATATCTGTTGCAGGAACACATACTTGTCCACCTAAGCTAGCGGCTTTATTTACTGCCGTATCGCAGCTCTCTACTGCAAAATAAATCATCCAATGAGCAGGAATATCTTCAGGCCAGTCGCTTGTCATCTCAAGCATACCGGCAATTGGCTGTCCATCAACCAAAAATAAAGTGTAGTTCATACCTTCCATTGGCTTTATTTCACTTTCCCAGCCTAGTAAAGCACAGTAAAAATCTCTACTTACTTTACTATTTCTGGTTGCTAACTCATGCCAATAAGGCGTGTTTAATTCACCTAAGTACTTACAACCTTTATGCTCATTGCCTTGCCATAGTGCAACAGTGGCACCTACAGGATCTTTTAGCATCAACATTCGTCCTGCATTCATAACATCATGAGGACCGGCAATAACTTCAGCACCTAGTTCTTTAGCTTTTAGCGCACAATCATCAACATTGTCGACGGCAATGTAAGCCAACCAATGACTTGGGATCCCTTCACTAATTTGCTCTTTAGGCATTTCATACATAGCGGCTATATCACCACCTTGCTTTTGTAGCATGGTGTAATATATGTCCTCCCCAATAGGTTGATCGTCATACCCCCAATCAAATAATGATGTATAAAACGTCTTACCTTCTTTCCAATTGTGTGTACAAAGTTCTGACCAACAAAAAATGCCATGTGGATGATTATCAATTTCACTCATTATTAAACCCTTATTATTCTATTTTTATCTAAACGAACTATGTCACATTTTATAAACTACATAATTGAACAGATCATAAATTGAGATTAGAGCAATAACTAAGCGGAGTCGATAAAAGAAGGGCAAGAATTCGTTATTCAGTTGTTTCATATATAAGGCTTTTAACGCAGTTAGCGTCAGATTTAATCCCTCAAATTGATTAAATATTATTGCTGATCGATATAAATTATTTACTAAAAAGTCCTTCGCTCTAGAGGAATCCCTGAATCACTTTTTTGCAGACGTAAAAAAGTCCGAATCATTAGATTCAGACGCTCTACAATATAAAGTCGGTACGCTACGCAGTATATCAGCGTCGGGAGTCGCTATGCTCGCCCGCCCTACGTGATGTGTGTAGATGTCAGTGAGTATTAATTGCGCGCATTTACTTTTCTGCAGACGTAAAAAAGCCCGAATCGTTAGATTCGGACTTTCTACAATGTGAAGTCGGTGCGCTACGCAGTAGGATGTCGTAGTGCCCACAGCGGTGGAGAGTCACATAGCAAATGCTACTTTATTGGCCGACTGAGTTATTGAGGGGTTTTGTTGTGATTTTAACGTCGGGAGTCGCTACGCCCGACCTACGTGCTAGGTGTTAATGTGAGTGTGTGTTAATTGCCCGCATTTCACTTTTCTGCAGACGTAAAAAAGCCCGAATCGTTAGATTCGGGCTTTCTACAATTTGAAGCCTGGTAATGTCCTACTTTCACATAGCAAATGCTACACTATCATCGGCGCTGTTTCGTTTCACTACTGAGTTCGGCATGG
>NZ_JADYWQ010000024.1:0-48058 GCF_015864725.1 Pseudoalteromonas sp. NSLLW24
CTCAGCTGGATAGAGTACTCGGCTACGAACCGAGCGGTCGGAGGTTCGAATCCTCCTGCGCCCACCACTTTCATAAACAAGCCGACATTAAGTAGGTTTTTTTGTGCCTAAATAAAGTGAAATGTAAACTACCACTCCTGTAGCCGCAGAGCTTGCTCGCGTGAGAAGCGGAAGCTTCTAATCACTGATACTTTATTTACGAGCTTTGCTCGTCGCGTCAGCAAGCTGCACGCCTACAAGTAAAACCAGCCCTAATCTTTAAATCTAAACTCCGAGTTTATTTATCCGTTGTAGACGCTGAGCTTGCTCGCGTGAGAAGCGGAAGCTTCTAATCACTGATACTTTATTTACGAGCTTCACTCGTCGCGTCAGCAAGCTGCACGCCTACAAGTAAAACCAGCTCAAATCTTTAAATCCAAACTCCGAGTTTATTTATCCGTTGTAGACGCAGAGCTTTGCTCGTCGCGTCAGCAAGCTGCACGCCTACAAGTAAAACCAACCCTAATCTTTAAATCCAAACTCCGAGCTTATTTATCCGTTGTAGCCGCAGAGCTTGCTCGCGTGAGAAGCGCCAGCTTCTAATCACTGTATCTGCTCAAGTCCACTAACCCTTTTCTAAAGCTGCTCTTTAATATTACCTATGTTATTTTAAACGCCTTGTTTAAAAGGATATTGCAGTATGTTCAAAACCCTATTTATTACGTTATTTTTTATTTTTAGCGCTATTTGTATTTCCAGCGCACAAGCCAACGAAGCTAATAACTCACTTATGGTAGGTGCGCAGCAATATGCTAAATATTTACCGCAGTTAAAAAATAAACGCGTAGGGCTAGTAGTTAATCAAACATCAATGGTAGGGCAAACTCACTTAGTAGATGTGCTGCTGACTAAAAATATTAATATAACTAAAATTTTTGCACCTGAGCATGGCTTTCGCGGCGATCATGATGCGGGCGCCCATGTAAAAAATGCCGTTGATAGCAAAACCGGTATTCCGCTTATTTCTATTTATGGTAAAAATAAAAAACCAAGCCGAGCTGCTTTAGCCGATGTTGATGTCATTATTTTTGACATTCAAGATGTCGGAGTGCGTTTTTATACCTACATAAGCTCTATGCACTACATGATGGAAGCCGCTGCAGAGCAGGGGATAGAATTTTTAGTACTCGACAGACCCAACCCAAATATTGCCTACGTTGATGGGCCAATATTAGAGCCAGAATTTAAATCGTTTGTAGGCATGCACCCAATTCCTGTGTTACACGGCATGACCGTTGGCGAACTTGCCAAAATGATCAAGGGCGAGGGCTGGATCAATAAAGCGCCCGATTTAAAATTAACGGTGATCCCTGTTGATCATTACACTCGCAAAAGTACTTACAGCTTGTCTGTAAAACCCAGCCCTAACTTACCTAACGATCAAGCCATTGCGCTTTATCCATCACTTTGCTTTTTTGAAGCAACACCTATCAGTATTGGTAGAGGCACCGACTTTGCATTTCAAGTAATTGGCTATTCGCCAGTTGCATTAGGTGATTTTAATTTTACACCGCGCGCAATTAAAGGCGCTGCTTTAAACCCTAAATTTAAAAACCGAACCGTACAAGGGCTCGATTTAAGACAAGCAAACATTACAGGCCTAAATTTAACTTACTTAATAAATGCGTACACGGAGCTTAGTAAAAATAACATCTCATTTTTTGAGCGCGCTGACTTTATGGATAAACTAGCGGGTACTAATAAATTGCGCTTAGCTATTGAAGCAGGGCAATCAGAGGCGCAAATAAAACAAAGCTGGCAGGCGGGACTTGCGCAATTTAAAGCGCAAAGAGCGCCTTACTTGTTATATAAATAAGGGCTAAGCATGTTTATTGCTTTAAAAAATCAAAGGTGTAGTTATATAAAAAAAGTATTTATAGCTACGTTAAGCCTTATTGTTGTGGGTTGTAGTACACCACCTGAGCCTATTAGCTCGGTGCTACCACTTACAAAGAGCCAACTTGTAGAGCTGCCTAATGCACAAGTGGTTGTAACGTTTCCTGAGGTAAACCCAAGTAGCCGGTTTTATGTAAATAACCGAGGAACGTTTAAAGCTTACAAAGGGCGCGGGCAATTATTAATACAAAACCACAACGCACAAAGCGCCGATATTTACATTAATAATCAAAAGCTCGACGTTAACCAGCTAAGCGCCAACACCTTATACAATTACAGTTTGGCAAAAAATACTCACAATGGTGTTAATACTTTTAAAGTTGAAAATATTTTCCCTGTTGGCGCAAGTTTAACGCTAAGTTTTGCATTTCCTACTTTAAGCGATGAGCCAATAAAGCTCGTAGATTTTAGTGAAGTAGATGAATTAATTGAGCGTGATGTAAAAGCGGGTTTTCCTGGGGCTGTGTTGGCCGTTGTTAAAAATGGTGAACTAATAAAATTAACCGCCTATGGCGATGCAAAGCAATATCAGCAAAGTGATTTAATGCTACTCCGCCCAGAGCCCATGCAAACTAATACCTTGTTTGATCTTGCCTCAAACACCAAAATATTTGCCACCAACTTTGCACTAATGAAATTAGTAAGCGAAGGGCTGTTAAATATTAATAAACCCGTGCAAAGCTACCTAAGCGAATATAAAGGCGAAGGCCGAGCGAAGCGCACAGTAAAAGACTTACTCACTCACAGCGCCGGATACCCGCCAGTATTTGACTTTCACCGTAAAGATGGCAGCAATGGCGACGCGTTTTATTCGCAAAACAGTAAAACCACCAAACAGCTATTACTTACCAGCGTGCCTTTTAGTAGTAAATCATCTGGGCAGCATGTTTACTCAGATATTGATTACATGATTTTAGGCGTACTAATTGAGCGCATTACAGGGCAGCCCCTTGACGAGTACCTAGAGCAGCAAGTGTACGCGCCACTAAAATTAACTAACACGTTATTTAATCCACTTAAAAAAGGCTTTAAGCCGCAGCAATTTGCAGCCACCGAGCTTAGCGGCAACACACGAGACGGGCGCATTAAGTTTGATAATGTTCGCACCGGAGTTTTACAAGGCCAAGTGCATGACGAGCGCGCTTACTATTCTCTTGATGGTGTAGCAGGGCATGCGGGATTATTTAGTAATGCCCACGACTTAGCTGTGCTTTGCCAGCTATTATTAAATAGCGGTGGCTACGGTGACCAACAATTATTTAGTGCCAGTGCCTTAGCACAATTTTTAACGCCGCAAAGCAGCGATGAAACTTACGGGCTTGGCTTTAGGCTTGCCGGTAACAACCAAGCAAGGCGTTGGCACTTTGGCCCTTATGCAAGCGCGCAGGCTTATGGCCACACAGGTTGGACAGGTACAGTGACCGTAATTGATCCCGCTTACGACTTGGCTATTGTTTTACTTACCAATGCTCGCCATAGTGCAATTAAAGGCTCGCTAAAACGTTACGAATTTATAGGCAAACAATTTGAAACCGCACAGTACGGATCGGTGGTGTCGCTTATTTATGAAGCGTTACTAAATCAATAAGCTATCGTATAGGTTAAAACGTACTAACCGTGCCACCTTAAGTGATTTATTTACAGGTGACTTGAGTAAGCCAATCCATTAAGCTAAGCGGTCTATAAAACTAAGCCGGTTTATGTTGTTAGGCTTAACAAATAAGCGTTAAAACGCGTACAAAGCGAGGTTTACTCGCTAATAATTAAGGTTAACTTTTTATGCATTGGTATTCTATTTTACCGCCGCTAATTGCGATTGCTATCGTGTTTTGGCGAAAAGAAGTGATTATGGCGCTACTTGTTGCTGTTGCTTCTTCTGAGTTTTTACTCGCCTTTCAGGGCGAAGGTAATAGCTTGTTTGATACTTTTTTAAATACCATTGAACGTATTATTTCGGTTGCCAGCTCGCCAGGTAATACACGCATATTAATATTTAGTATTTTAATTGGTGCACTGCTTGCCTACATTCGCGAATCTGGCGGCGTTGCAGCAACTGTTAATATGCTAATGAACAAAGGCATTGCAAAAAGTAAGCGCCAAGTGGGCTTTTTAACCATGTTTACCGGCATTGCGGTGTTTATAGAATCTAACCTGAGCGTACTCACCTCGGGTATTTTATCGCGAGGCTTGTTCGACAAATTTAAAATGAGTCGAGCGCGTCTAGCGTATATTATTGACAGCACCAGTGCGCCAGTGTGTATTTTAATACTACTTAACGGCTGGGGCGCATTTGTACTTGGTTTGTTAGGTAACTACGAGCTAGGTGAGTCGGCTGTATCGGTATTGTGGGGCAGCGTTGGGTATAACTTTTACGCCATAATTACCCTTGTTATTGTTTTTTACACAATCGCGTTTGATAAAGTGCACGGTCCAATGAAAGAAGCCGAAGAAAAACTAGAGCTTCAAACAACCGACTTAAAAGATGAAATAAAAGCCTCTAAAGCGCGTTACATGTTAATCCCGCTTATTACGCTTATTACCAGCATGGTTGGCTTTATGTACTACACCGGTAATGGTGTACTAGCCGAGGGCAGCGGTTCTAAATCAGTATTATATGCAACGGTTTTAGCCATTGTTGTTGCTTACTTTTTAATGATTGGCTCACGTAAATTTACCCATCATCAATTAGTTGATACCGGTTTTAAAGGTATGGGCGAATTAATGCCGTTAGTCGCCATTGTACTGCTTTCGCTTACACTTGGCGCAAGCTTAAAAGAATTGGGTACTGGAGTATTTGTAGCGTCGCTTGTTGGCGACTACCTACCTATTTACTTAATAGTACCGGTGCTGTTTTTAACCGGTGCAGTAATGTCGTTTACTACGGGTACATCGTGGGGCACGTTTGCTATATTAATCCCAATTGGTGTGCCACTTATTCAAGCGCTAGGTTTACCACCATCGCTTGTGGTAGGCGCTATTTTGGGTGGTGGTATATTTGGCGATCACTGTTCGCCTATATCCGACACCAGCGCTGTATCGGCTATTGCATCGGGGTGTGACTTACTCACCCACGTTAAAACGCAGCTACCATATGCCTTATTTGGTGGCGGCCTTACGTTTTTAGCGTACTTAGTAACAAGCATTATTGTTTTATAAAATACAATTGCTTAAATAGTCAAAAGCCGCTTATTGCAGGCTTTTTTGTTTATTAAAATTATAAATGAATACTCTTCAATAGAATGAAGCTAAATTGACAAGGTGGGATTGTCCTCGTATATTTATGCCCATAATGGAATTTAAATATATTAGGGATAAAAATGGTAAAGGAATACATTGTAAAAAAAGGTGATACATTATGGGATATATCTTCTAAGCACTTAGGGTCTCCAATGGAATGGCCTAGGTTGTGGAGGTTTAATAACCGAAAAGAAGTTTTAGCTATTACTAATAAGCCTATAACTAATCCTGACCTAATTTATCCAGGGCAAAAAATACTTATACCCTTGCTTGGCCAAGCGATTAAAAATCAAAAAGATATAGGAAAACCTCAAGTAAGGCCTAAGAAATCCCCCTCAGAAAATCTGAGAACATTAAAATCTCCAATTACTATTAGCTATAAACTAGATGATATAACACATCCTCCTATCGTTTTACCCAATGCTATCGTAGAGGTTAAAATGACGGGTAACATTACTTTGTCTAGTGTGGATAAATACCCTGTTAATTATGTAGTGAATGATAAAAAATTAGAAGCAACTGTCTCCTCTCAAGCAAATAAAGCTTTTGGATCGTTAATTGGCGAAACGAAACTAGCTTTCGACAAAAAAACTAATGAGTTAACTCTTGGAACTAATATTGTTTCTAAAAGTACCACACCAAATAGACCAACTACCTCGGTGGGAATAGAAATGACGTCTAGCTCTCCGATACCTAAATTGAAATATGAGGTGCGACTTCAGCAACTAAAAGGAAAAATAAATCAATTCAATTATATTGCTGAAAATGTGTCATTTGTATTAGAGGTGACATTTACATCTGCTGGTGATATTGGTACACGGAAAGGGAAACCGGATAACTCAACCCCTTGGGATAAGATTGTGGCCGTTGGGTTATTTGCTGGGGCAACTGTAATTGTTGTAGGGACTATTGTTGAGGATTACGTTACATTTGGTGCAGGTGTTGCAGATGATCCTGCTAGTTTTGCATTGGCTGCGGGTATGACTGCTAGGGGGGTTGCTTTATGGGGAACAGCGAGGGCTGTCGTAATATCAGCATCATTACCAGCGGTTGTTAGGTTTACTATTTCAGTAGTACCAGCTGCAACACTTAGACATGCACATTAAAGTAGGCCATACATGAAAATTAAAGCTTTTATTGTATTTACTTTATTACTATTTATCTACGGATGCTTAGATATAGAAAGTGAAATAGAACAAGCTAATAGGTTAGCAGAAACATACCAGCTCAATATAAAAACAGATAATCCAAAGCAATTTTATTCGAAAGATTTTACCGAAGAAGAGGGAAGTTTAGCGAATGTTGAAGTGACTATAACCTCTTTAGATAGTGCACCTGAAACTCTTGATGGGATTGAGTCTGCCTTGGGAGTTTACCCAGAAGGATTTATTTCTGAAGTAATTGATACTATCTATATTGCTGGCTCTATAACTATTGAAGGTGCTGCGGCTGGCGGAACTTATGGTTCTAGGTGGATAGCTTTATCTAATGTTGCACAATGGAATGGAACAAAAGCTAACTATGAAAATGCGCATCGTGGAGTACATCATGAACTTAGTTCACTCATATTTAATAACTCACCATTTAGCGTAATGACATGGCAAAGTTTATTAAATAGAGATTGGAAACCTGCAAAATCAAATTTTGAGGCACTTACAAAAGATGAGTTAGCGCCAGATTATAGCGCGGGCTTTTTATCTGATTATGGTAAAACATCTATGGGTAATGATTTTAATATTTACGCCGAATTTGCTTTTGCAGAGCCTGAAAAACTACGAGAACTCGCTGCAACGTATCCGATTATAGCTAAAAAGTTGAGTGTATTTATTACCGCGTATACGCAGTTTTCGGCCAAATATCAGCAAAACTTTGAAGATTATTTTGCGAGAACGGGTTTAAGCGATGTTGCCGTAGAACCTGATAATGTAGAAATGACGATTCATTTAGACGTGAGTAACGTTAAGCCACAAATAATTAGATAGTGCTTTGTAATTAGTATATTACGTTTGTAAAATTGTTTAGTATTTAATATGAATTTATACAAGTTGAATAAAAAACAATCCAAATATTTGTTTTTAGATATTAATATTATTGACCAACATGATATAATTTTGACCATAAAATGATTAATAAGGATATTTTAGTGGATATAATTATCGGCCAACATGCGCTAAAGAAAAAAACACAGCTAACGCAACTTTCTGAACGTGCGATTGGTAAAGCCTTTAAAGATCAAGCTGCTTTAGCAATACAAATGACGCAATGTAGTGCAGCTGTTTATCGTCGATTACAACGTACTTATAAATCAACTGTAACGCCACGCGATGAAAAAAGAGTTAAAGCAGGTGGCTTAAGTACACAATCAGTTACTTTTTCAACAAGTAATAGTAGCCAAAAATCCTTTAATAGCTTACTTCCTGCAATGCGAGGAAGAGGTGCACCTACAAATACTTCAAAAACGTCAAATGATGTTGCAGTTGCTTCTAATCAACCACAAGCAGTTAACTTACTAGCTTTGTTGCACCCGGTTATAAGTGGCGACATAATGAAAACGGGTAATGCTGTTGAAAAAACAGCGACTATATTAGGGCTAGTAACAACGACTGTTGGTTTTGTAGTTCCAGGCGGTGGAGCTGTTTCATCAATTGTTAGTTGGGTAGGAAGTGGTGCTACGTATTCAGGTTTTTCAATGTCTAGAATTCGCTCTGATGCGCCAGACCGAGCTTATCACCAACTAACAAATTATATTACATGGCTAGCCGCTTGGAATAAAAAAGCGTGTGAGTTAATTGATATAGCAGATCCTAATGGTCAATGGACCTTTAGGGATATCGAGCATGGACTTTCATAAGATTAGACTGTAAGCAGCGTTTTAAAAGAAAGTGTAAGTACGTTATACCTGTAACTTACGATTATTGAAAAGCCTGCTTAATTGCAGGTTTTTTGTTTTTAAAAACAAATAAAGTTAAGTTGAATGGAGCTAAGCTAAGTAATATTAAGTTCAATAACACTCTCTCTATTATCTAAACCACTTAAATATAGACTTAATTACCCGTATTTATATTTTTTAGGTTATTGTATAGCATGAGCTTTAAGCTTTTTAATAGCTATAAATTCTTACTTTTTAGTACCAATTCGCTTAATTAAGTGATCTATTTTGAGGCTGGAAAAACGTGTTGATAGCTAGGCAAAAAAATCGCTACTTAGTTGTTCTAAATGAGAATTTTTTTAACGCCGATAGCGACACGTTTAGCCCCGTAAAATGATTAAGTATTATTGCGGATTGGTATAACTCATATAAGGCTGTAAATCCACACTATGTTTGCAATTGATAATATCATTCTCGTTAGTGCCATATTAATTTTACTAGGAGTGATCTCGAGCAAGTTATCTGCACGCGTTGGCTTACCTGTGCTGGTGCTATTTTTACTTGTAGGCATGCTCGCAGGTGAAGATGGTATTGCAGGTATTTCGTTTGATAACGCAGAGGCTGCACATGCTTTGGGTACTCTTGCGCTTGCCATTATTCTATTTGATGGCGGTTTACAAACGCCTACCAGTTCAATTAAACAAGTGTGGAAACCCGCGTCTGCTTTAGCAACTGTCGGGGTGTTATTTACCGCTGTAATTACAGGCCTTGTGGCCACTTATATTTTAGACCTGCCCATATTACAAGGTGTATTACTGGGCGCTATTGTTGGCTCTACAGATGCCGCAGCAGTGTTTGCACTTTTACGAAGTGCAGGTATTCACTTAAATAAAAAGCTTAAATCTACCCTTGAAATAGAAAGTGCATCGAACGATCCAATGGCTATTTTTCTAACGGTTGGATTGCTCGAAATGCTCGTTAATGACATGCCAGTAGGGTTGGGCTTACTGCAGTTATTTGCTCAACAAATGGGTGTTGGCGCTATTTGTGGTCTTTTAATTGGTAAGGTATCGGTTTGGTTTATTAATCGAATTAAACTAAATGCATCGGGTTTGTACTTAGTGATGGTAACCGCATTTGGACTGCTTTCTTTTGGCCTTTCTGCAACGCTCGGCGGCAGTGGATTTTTAGCTGTATTTATAACAGGCGTCATTTTAGGTAACAGTAAATTTGTATATAAACGCGGTATTTTTCTGTTTCATGACGGCTTAGCATGGCTTGGGCAAATAACCATGTTTGTTGTATTAGGACTCCTTATTAATCCGTCGTCGTTGGTTGATGTATGGTTAGAAGGATTGCTTATTGCACTAGCACTTATTTTTGTTGCTCGGCCATTAGCGGTAGCGCCTATTTTAAAACTGTTTGGCTTTAATAATCGCGAAACCCTGTTTGTATCTTGGGTTGGCCTTAGAGGCTCAGTACCCATTATTTTAGCTATATTTCCATTATTATTTGGCCTTTCAGGGGCTGAACTTATTTTTAATGTTGTTTTTTTCGTGGTGTTAATTTCAGCCACGTTACAGGGCTCAACAATGCCTTGGATGGCTAAAAAACTAAATTTAGTAGAGCCGCCGCCCGACCTAGCCGCTGCAACACTCGAAATCACAGCCCTAAACGATATTGATATAGAAATTGTAGAATACACCTTAAGTGACGTTTCTCGGGTTTCTGGGCGCAGCTTGTCACATGCCGCACTTCCTGAAAGTGTGGTTGTTGCTATGATCACACGGGGTCCGTCAATCATACCGCCACGAGGCTCAACTAAGTTAAAAGCAAATGACCACTTATTTGTTGTTTTAAAACCAGATAACAGACCTTTTGTTGATTTAGTTTTTACAGCAACCGATAAAACAAACCACCAAGATAGCCACTTAGCCCACAACGAACTTAAAGTGAAAGGGGTAACGTTGGTAGGTGATATATTTTACTCTTATCACATGCAAATAGATGCCCCAGAAGAGATAAGCTTGGAAGAAGTGATCAACCAAAAGCTTTCAGGAGAAGTCAGTAAAGGCGATATTGTTGTTATTGGTAATGTGCAAATACGCGTTATAACCATGGTACATACACGCATAGTTACCATTGGCTTAAAGTACTTAAATAATCCAGAAAAGCGACTTTTAAAGCAGTAATCATTAACAATGATTTATTTAGCGCTAGGCTCACGTTTATAGCGTACGTAGGTTGGGTTGAGTGGCACGAAACCCAACGTGTCTCCAATGCAATAAGCACACTCAAAGCTAGTTATATGTAGTGTTTGTTGTAGGCGCATAGCTTGCTGGCGCGTCGGGTGTTAGCTCGGAGAACTCAGCGGCGATCGTTTTATATTGCACTATGGAAAAAAGACTATTTAAAGGGAATTAAATGAAAGAAATTAAAGAATTCAATTGGAGTAAAGCAACTAAGCCTCCATTAGAAGAATATTTCCCAGCAGATAAATTAGACAGAGCGCGCTATGCTATGTTTCTATCAAAACTTTTGGTTCAAGAGGGTTTTGATGAGAGTCGTACTGAAGCAGAACAGAAGCGAAATTATGTATTAAATTTAAATGCAGAGTGGGGCGCGGGGAAAACATATTTTCTAAAACGTTGGTCACAGGATTTAGCTGTAGATTATCCCATTGTTTATATTGATGCATGGCAGCAGGATTATTCGGACGACCCGTTTTTAACTGTAATTGCCGCAATAATTGAGCAACTAGGTAAACAAGCTTCATTTACTATTAAAATACCTAATAAAGCAGCATCAATATTTAAGGCTGTAGCACCTGCAATAGCGCAAGGGTTAACCAAAAAAATATCAGGCATTGATCTAGCAGAGCTTAATACATTATTATTTTCTGAAGAAGATGAAGAGAGTGAGGACAAAGATTCTGTAAAGCAAAATAGCTCCGAATTTTCACCAGCTATAAAAGCTTTAGCACAAAACTTGATTAAAGATCATGAAGCTAAAAATAAAAGCGTTGAAGTAATCAAAGCTAAGTTAGCTGATTGGGTCAGTAAGTTTGAAAAGCAGGAAGATAAGTCGTTACCCATATTTATTTTTATTGATGAATTAGATCGTTGTCGCCCAAGTTATGCAGTAGAAATGTTAGAGACGATTAAACATATTTTTGATGTTAAAGGTATTGTGTTTGTTGTAGCAACAGATACAGAACAACTCCAACATACAATCAAATCAATTTATGGTGAAGGCTTTGATGCTAAGATTTACCTAGGCCGTTTTTTTAATAGCCGCTATAGCTTAAAGCGACCTGTTTTAAATGATTTTTTATCAGTACACAGCGATATTACTAAATTTGAATCTGGGTACTTAGAAAGTAAAGATATTGAGATACTCCCTCGGACAAAGACACCCGAAGCCGCTTTAGCTAATATCTCAGTTGTATTAGATGCATTCCAGGTATCTCCAAGAACAGCCATTCAAATTACTGAGCGCATTACAGCAATTATTGTAAATTTACCAAGTGGTAAAAAAGTTGATGTAATTGTGCTCGCTATTTTGTTTTGTATCCATGAAAAAGACCACCCACTTTATGAAGAAATAATTAGTGGACTATTTCAGCGGAAAGAACCAAATAGTAAGGGTAATATGCAAAATATAAGTTTAAGCAGCTTTTTACAAAAAAATATTTTGGAAAAACATTTTTCGGCCGAGTTAACCTATTTTATTGACCCTGACTCATATACGAATCAATTTTACCATGACAATTTGGGTACAAAAGTAAGTGATTACTATGAAGACGATTATCCTATTTCACTATCTAAATTTATTGAGAATATTTTTTGCAGTATTTTTGTCTTAGAATCAAGTGCTTATGATGTTTGGATTTCTGATAGCGATGACGGTTTAACTGAGTTGCAAAACGCAGAAAAGAACCTAGCTCAGCATTCAATGCGAATTTCTCCAGAAGTTACTTTATTATGGCTTGAATATATCTATATCAAAGATGAATACAACAAAATTACTAAAGAGCAATATCGTGATTTTATAGAGCTTTCCTCACCATTAGATTACATGGGCGATAGTTAACTATCTCTGTGCAGCGCGAAGCGCCTCTGTGTTCTCGGTGGTAATATTTATCTAAATTACCACCAACCTAAACTGAGCCAAACCACCTAAGCCCCACATTGCCTAACCCCATTTCCCGCATGTTTAAGCGCAATAATCTGCCCTTTACCGTTATGCGCCATAGCGAGCATATCGCCTGTATTTATATTGCTTTCTACCGCGTGTTTACCCTTTAAATCACTCAACAGTGACTGCTTAATTTGCACGAGCACTTCATCATTGCAGCTGGCTATGTACCAGTCGTTATCTACCTTCACTAGAGTGCCGTATTCTATATGGCGTTGTTGGTGGCGGCGTAAATCGTTAGCTAATTGGCTATCGAGTGCGTCTTTTTGCTCTGTAATAGAGCTTGCGTAGCTACCAGCTTGGTTTATTTCGTGTGTTTTAATAATTGAATAGTCGTGAATGTCTATGGTGTTAAATACGCTGTTAAGCACGCTTTTAGGCGCGTGGCTAATGCTATCGTTATTATCAAACACAATAAAAGCAAATACACCCAGTGCGCAGGCAAGGCTGGTTAGCTGTAGCGTAAAGCCGAGCTTTTTAGGCTTTGTGTGCGTGGCCTTTTTAAGTAAAGATTTTTGCTGAGCGCTTGTAAGTGTTGTGCGCTCTTTTCGCTCTTTGTAGTGTTGTGTGAGCTTTTGATCAAACGGCTCATCAGGCTTGTTCATTGTTTGCTCCTAATAAACGTTTAAGATTTTGCTTGGCGTAGCGCAGCCTTGTTTTAATGGTCTCAAGGCTGCTTTGCGTTATAAGTTCTATGTCGGCGAGCGAAAAGCCTTCTTGTTGCAAGGTTATGGCTTCGCGCTGTACAAAGCTAAGTTGTTTTAGGGCGGCGTCGAACGCGTCGTAACTTATGTTTGAGCTGCCTATAGTTAAGCCACTTTCGCTTTTATCATTTTGTGCTGCTAAATGCGTGTTTTCGTCAAGCTCTACAAAGTGCTGTTGCCTGCGGTATTCGTCAATGAGTGTGTTGCGGGCAAGTTTAAACAACCACGCTTTGGGTGTGGTTTGGGCTTGGTAAAGGTGGCGTTTTTCGATTACTTTTAGCCATGTTTGTTGGCTTACGTCGTATGCTAAATGCGTATTAGATTGCGTAACAAGGTAGTGGTATAAGTCGTTACTGTAGAGGGCAATAAGCTGCTCTAAGTAACGATTGTCGCCACTTTTTGCGTAACTTGCCATGCAGTCCTTGCTTGGCGTTTCAAATAACCATGACTTAATACTTAGTAGCATAGGCGTTTAGTCCGTTAAATAGAGTTATCTAATTTAAAATCGAGCTGTACAGTTTGACCTGTTTGTAATTGTGCCACACCTTCAATTACTTTGGGGCGATATTTCCAGCGTTTAATTGCTCTTATTGCTTCGCGATCAAAGGTACGTTTTGGCTCGGCGTTAATAACTACTGGGTCGATTACTTCCCCCGTTGGCGAAATACTAAAGCTTAGTTGCACCCAACCTTCAATACCATCGCGTGCTGCTGTGGTTGGGTATTTAGGGTTTATGCGCACTATGGGTGTTGCATCCCCTGTTGGGCGATTAATGGTGTTGTTAATTTCGCCACCAAAATCGTCAATTGTAACCGGCGTAAAGTCGTTAATTGCCAACACAGGATCGGCTGATGTATCAAGCGGTGGAGCTTTTTGCGGCACTTTAGGCATCGGCGGTGGCGGCTGTATTTTTTGTATATGCCTTAGCTTTGAATCCTCAGGTGCTTGAAAAATCTCTACTATAATATCGTCCCCTGGTTTAACCGGTGCGCGTTGCTCGCCACTTATTAAATATTGCATAAACGCAAAAGCTGCAAAGGTCATAGCGGCGCCGCCGATAACGGCAGTCGATGTTTTAATAAATACTGGGTTGTTAGGTACTTCAAGTGTGTGCATAAGCCGCTCCAAATTTTATTGACCACTACAATTAGGGTATTTTCAAAGCTATAACGGGTGGCAAATCAAAAAGGGGTGAAATAATTTTATAAAAAATGTGGGGTTTAGTTACAATAGCCATTCGCAAATATTAAAACTTAACTTTTTAGGCTGTTATGCAACTCATTGAAATAAATAAAGCACGTTACCGTAAACATTTAAACCGTGTTATTGCAGGATGTGGTATTGGTTTGGCTGTAGGCAGCTTGGCTATATCGCAAACGCTGATTGCTTTATTTCCTGATGAAAGTGGTAGCCACTTTCATTGGAACTTAATAGGTGTTGCTATTACTAGCGTTGGGCTTGCGTGGTTACTTCATAAATACCGTACACATACGTTTATGACAGAAGTTGTTTATGTGTGGGAGCTTAAAAAAGCACTTAACAAAATAACCCGTAAAATGGCTAAGTTAAAAGCTGCTGGCCGTGAAGGTAATGCCGATGCGTTATTAGCGATTCACTATAGCTACGCGGGCTCTCGGTTATTGTGGCAGTTAGACGATAACCTAATCACTATGGACGATTTAGCCATTAAACAAGCTGAGCTTGAATCTGTTGCAGCGCAACATAACGTAACGCTTAACGTTGAAGATTACGACGCAAGTATTTTAAAACAGTTTTAAAGCTTAGGTTTTTAAATTAGTTAGAGGAGCCTTAATGAAAAAAGTACTCATAGTTTGTTTAGGTAATATTTGCCGCTCGCCAACCGCAGAGGCGGTATTAAAAGCCCGCGCTAAAAAGCTAGGTGTTAACGTTAAAGTAGATTCGGCAGGGACTATTGGTTACCACGAAGGTAAAACGCCTGATAGTCGCTCAATGGCAGCAGGGGAGAAGCGCGGTTACAGCTTTAAAGGTATTTATTCACGTAAAGTACGCACAATCGACTTTACTGAATTTGATTTAATTTTAGCGGCCGATACGCAAAATTTAGCTGATTTAACAGCGCAATGCCCTGAGCATTTACGCTATAAGCTGGAGCTATTTTTAGAATATGGCGAGCAAGCCCAAAGCGCTATTCCCGATCCTTATTACGGCGGCGATGATGGCTTTGAAAATGTGCTCGATTTAATAGAAGCGGCTAGCGATAAAATACTCGCTAAAATTTAATCCCTATTTTATTACTAAAGCTAAATTTAACGAGCTTTTTGTCGTATTGCATGATGTTCCTAAAGTAAGTACATTTTATACTTACTCAAAGGGAACTTTATGAAAATAAAAATATTACTACTCACTTTATCTATCGCTTCTTGTTCTACTTTTGCTAACGATGTTAGTTTTTCGATTGGGGGTGGCTATCCTTATTTAGTTATTCCTGAAGTGTCTTTGTCGGCTAACGACGACACACAACGCTGGTATGCAAACTATAAACTAGGCCTTGATGATGGTTTTTCAGCCGGTTTTGAACAAGCAGTTAGCGATAATAAAAAACATGCTTTTGGCGCGCTTGTAGGTGCAATTGGCGCAAGAGATACAGACCAAGAGTGTGAAAGTTCAACTAATGATGTAGCAACTGACTTTGCTAATACGCTAGGTTGTGTAATTGGCGGAATTTTTGATGAAGAAACAACAAACGGCATAGGGCTTACGTACAGCTATAACTTTAATGGATTGAACAGCGCTGGTTTTAGATTAGAGCTAGATGTGGGCTATGGTAAAGCAAGCGACAGCAACGAAAAAAGAGCCGATGGCGGTATTAGCGTAAGTTACGAATTTTAACTACGTAGAATTTGTATTAGTTGGTATTAAAAAAGGCGCATAAAGCGCCTTTTTTAATGAGCCGCTTTTAGTGGCGGTTAATTTTAAAGTCGAGCTGTACCTGAGAAATAGCGCTAACAGGTTTACCATTTTCAAACTTTGGCGCGTAACGCCATTGCTCAAGCGCTGCTTTGGCTGACTTTTCAAATGCGCTGCCGCCTTCAGAGCTAAGTACTTTTGGGTTTTTTACAAAGCCTGCGGCGTCTACCTCAAACTCCATAACAACGCTACCATCGGTACTAAATCTAGCTTTGTGTACTGGGTATTTAGGATTAACACGATAGAGTGGTGTTTGCTCTTGCGATTCTTTCCATGGCACCATTTGAGCGATAGCGAGGCAATGTTTAGTTGCTTCTTCGCTTTTGCCTTGTTTTTCGTACAGACCTACAAGTTTAGAGTGAGCGGTTAGCTCAGCACTGTGATCGTATTTTAAGTTATCGTTAAACGCGGTAACTATGTTGTTTAAGCGCTCAATTGCCTGATTATACTTTTTACTACCTTCGGCAAATGCGGCTATTAAAAAATTAGCTTTAATTTGCTCTACCGAGCTACTAGGCAGATTTTCACGGTAGTATTCGTCGGCTTCTTCTAGGTAGTTTTTCGCTTCGCGATATTTTTTAGAGCTAAACTTTTTAGCAAGCAGTGATGCTGCTTCTAGTTTCATGTCGGCTACAAATTTAGGCTTATTTTGTGTTTTAGCTATATCTATTACTTGTTCTAAAAAGTTAGCTGCTTTGTAAGCTGATGTTGTGTAGTTAGCTTGGCCGAGTAGTGCATCAATTGTTTCTATTGATAGTTTACCGTGGTTTGCAGCTAAAATAGTATGGGCTTCGTTATAGAGTGCAAAACGCTCTTCGTTTAGCTCATCGCCGTAGCCTTTTATTGCTTTAGCGTAATTAATAGCTAAGTTGGCAGTATTGTCGTCGCTTTTACCGTAAACGGCTTTACCTGATGTGTAAGCAAGTTTGGCAGTTTGTTGTACGTTTTCGTCTGCTTTAACTGCTGCTAAATAGCTTTGGTATGCTTGGCTAAATACCGTTTGAGGATCGCTTGCTTGGCTGGCAAGTGCTGTAGTACTTAAAGTTGTTGCGCTTAAAGCAGATAAACTTAAGCCTATAAATAAAGCGAGTTGCTGACGTTTCATAATAATCCCTATCGTTGTTTAAAATATAAAATACCAAACGCGCCTGTAAGTGTCACTGATTAAGGTAAATCAACGTAAATAACATTGGCTGTTATTTGTATTAATTTATTGCTAACAATCATTGAAAATAACGCCTGTCGTCGCCATATATTTGCCATAAACAGTCTTGTACTACGGTGTATTTATCCTATTTTGTGATATTATCACTTTATTGTCGTGTCGTAGTTATTTAAATATTTGGATTTGTCGTGGCGCAAGTAAGAGCAAGAGTCCAGCTTAATGTTGGCAGAAATAGTGATATCCCTGCAGAAATAATCTCATTTACTGATTTAAAAGATGGTAAAGAACATATTGCTATGGTGTTTAACAACGCTGATACAGAGCAAGATGTACCGCTTATTCGTATGCATTCAGAGTGTTTAACAGGCGATGTATTTTACTCATCGCGTTGTGATTGCGGCGAGCAGCTAAATGAGTGTATTGAAATGATGCACGAGCAAGGCGGTATTTTATTGTATTTACGCCAAGAAGGCCGTGGCATTGGTTTATACAACAAAATTGATGCTTACGTACTGCAATCGCAAGGTATGAACACCTACGAAGCTAATAATCATTTAGGCTTTGCTGATGATTTACGTGATTTTTCGGATGCGGTATTAATGCTTAATGCGCTTAATTTAAGCCACGTTAAATTAATGACCAATAATCCTAAAAAGCTTAACGCATTAAAAGATGCCGGTATTAATGTTGACTCGGTTGTGGGCACGCATGCGCACATTAAAGCGGGTGTTGCGGGTAATAAATCGTACCTAGAAACAAAAATTAAGCATGGCGCGCATATGTTAGATATTAAGAAAATTAAAAAACCTTAATCATTTAATTACGTTTCGTCTATTAATACCCCCTCACGCCAAGTTATACTTGGCGTGTTTCGTTTTAAATTAAGAGCAAGTATGTCTACACAATTACGAATTTTTAAAGCCGATGCAGGGCTAAAGTGGTTAAAAGCCGGATGGCTTATTTTTAAAACCCAGCCAGCAACCTTTATTTTTATGCATTTATTTATTGGTATTGTAGGGCTGCTGTCTTTATTTTTACCGCTGCTGCAAGTAGTAGCAGCACTAGCTACGCCATTTTTAACCGCAGGGTTTTACCAAGCGGTGCTTAGTAAGCAGCAGGGCGGAAAAATTATGCTAGCCGATATTCTCAAGCCATTTACGGCTAAGGGAAATCGTTTAGGGTTATTGCGTTTAGCACTTTATCAAATGGGTGCGGGCATTTTAATGGCGTTACTTGCTAATGGCTTATTTGCCGATGCAGTGGCTGTTATGAGCCAACCAGGACTAGATCCAAACGTAGCACTTGAACAAATGCTTGAGAGTATTTCGGGCGCGAATGTCATTTTGTTTTTTATGGCAATGCTAATTTATTTAACGGCGTTTGCTTACGCTGTACCGCTTGTTTATTTTAGTAAAGAAACACGTATTTTAACGGCGCTTAAAAAATCGTTAATGGTGTTTTATCATAACATTTTGCCACTTGGCGTTTTTGGCCTTATTTGCGCATTATTTATGGCGCTTTCGATGTTCTTATCGTTCTTACCACTGTTGATTTTAATGCCGATTTGCTACATTAGCTTTTTTGTATCTTATCAAGCCATTTTTATGCCTGTTGTACCACCAAGTGACGACATTAATGTTAAGCCACTTAGCAGTGAAACAAGCGGGCGTTTTGACGCTTAATGGATGATAAATTAAAGCAAAAACTAAAAAACTATGTACTTTGGTTACTAGGGCGCCAAGAATATTCGCGTCGTGAGTTAACGCTAAAATTACAGCAAAAAGAAGCCACAGAAGAGTTTATTGAAACGCTGCTTGATTGGTGCGAAAAGCATAATTTTATTAACGAGCAGCGATACTGTGAAGGCTTTGTAAGAAAACACATATTTAAATGCCACGGGCTTAAGCGAATACAAAGCGAAGCTATGGGCAAAGGGATTGATCGTTCGCTACTTGAATTGGTAGTTGAAGAGCTTGAAGTAGATTGGTTTGAGCTTGCGCAGGATGCGTACAATAAAAAATATTCAAATACACCGCCAGATCTCGATTACAAAGATAAAGCTAAGCGCGTGCGCTACTTAATGTATCGGGGTTTTAGCTACGATGAAATTAATTTTGCAATGCAAGCACAGTAAATACAGGTGAGACTTTCAAATGCAGCACATGACTACCGCACAAATTAGGCAACAGTTTTTAGACTTTTTTGCCAGCAAGCAACATCAAATAGTACCTTCTAGCTCGCTTATACCGGGTAACGATGCCACGTTGTTATTTAACAATGCCGGCATGGTGCAATTTAAAGATGTATTTTTAGGCGCAGAAAGCCGCCCTTATACACGTGCGACAAGCTCGCAGCGCTGTGTACGTGCTGGCGGTAAGCATAACGATTTAGAAAACGTAGGCTACACTGCTCGCCACCATACATTTTTTGAAATGTTAGGTAACTTCAGCTTTGGTGATTACTTTAAGCAAGACGCGATTAAATTTGCATGGGAGTTTTTAACTGAGGTAGTAAGCCTACCTAAAGAAAAACTTTTAGTAACTATTTATCACGATGATGAAGAAGCGTTTGGTTACTGGGCTAACGAAATTGGCTTACCTGAGGATCGTATTATTCGTATTGCGACCTCAGACAACTTTTGGTCTATGGGCGATACTGGCCCGTGTGGTCCGTGTTCTGAAATATTTTATGATCACGGCGAGCATATTTGGGGCGGGCCTCCGGGCTCTCCTGAGGAAGACGGCGACCGTTTCATCGAAATTTGGAACCTTGTATTTATGCAATACAACCGTCAAAGCGACGGTACAATGTTGCCTCTACCTAAGCAATCTGTTGATACGGGAATGGGCCTTGAGCGTATTTCTGCTATTTTGCAGGGCGTGCATTCAAACTACGAAATCGATTTATTTCAAGGCTTAATTGCTGCTGCTGCAAGTGTTACTAATGCACAAGACATGGACGACAAGTCACTACGCGTAGTGGCGGATCATATTCGTTCGTGTGCGTTTTTAATCTCAGACGGTGTTATGCCATCTAACGAAGGCCGTGGTTATGTACTGCGCCGTATTATTCGTCGTGCTGTGCGCCACGGTAACAAGTTAGGTGCACAAGGTTCGTTTTTCTATAAATTAGTTGCTGCGCTAATTGAGCAAATGGGTCAAGCGTACCCTGAGCTTGCTAAGCAACAAGAAATTATTGAAAAAGTATTACGCATTGAAGAAGAACAGTTTGGTAAAACACTTGAGCGTGGCTTAGCTATTTTAGAAGAAAGCTTAAGCGACCTTAAAGGCGATATTATACCGGGCGACTTAGTATTTAAACTTTACGATACGTACGGTTTCCCAGCTGATTTAACGGCCGATGTTGCGCGTGAGCGCCAGATGACAATTGATCATCAAGGCTTTGAAGAGTGTATGGCTGTACAACGTAAAACAGCGCAGCAAGCAGGTAAATTTGGTGCAGATTACAATGACCAATTAAAATCAGATAAACACACTGACTTTAAAGGTTACGACAGCACACATTACAGCGCGACCGTTATTGAAATTTTTGCCGGTGGCGAAGCTGTTCAGTTATTAGAAGATGGTCAACAAGGTATTGTAGTACTAGACCGCACACCGTTTTACGCTGAATCAGGCGGTCAAACGGGTGACACGGGTACTATTACAGTTGCTGGTGGCGAATTTAATGTTACTAATACCACTAAGCTTGGTAATGCTTTTGCTCACCACGGTACTGTACAAGGCCGTATTGGTGTTAATGACAAAGTTGACGCAACTATTGATGATACGCGCCGCGACAGCATTAAGAAAAACCACACAGCTACGCATATTTTACACGAAGCACTACGCCAATTATTAGGTGACCATGTAGGCCAAAAAGGCTCGCTTGTTCAGCCAGATCGTTTACGTTTTGACTTTTCGCATTTTGAAGCAGTTACTAAAGATGAGCTACGTGAAATTGAGCGTGTAGTTAATGACGAAATTCGTCGTAACTTTGCACTTAATACTGAGCTTATGGCTATTGATGATGCTAAAGCGAAAGGTGCTATGGCATTGTTTGGCGAAAAGTACGATGACGAAGTACGTGTAGTTACTATTGGCGACTACTCTATTGAGCTTTGTGGTGGTACTCACGTTGAGCGCGCTGGCGATATTGGTTTATTCAAAATTGTATCTGAAAGCGGTATTGCCGCAGGTGTTCGCCGAATTGAAGCGGTAACCGGTGCAGAGGCTGTAGCGTACGTTAGCGAGCAAGAGCAACAACTTAGCGATGTTGCAGCTTTAGTTAAAGGCGATAGCGCATCGGTACTTGAAAAAGTAACTGCGTTGCTTGAAAAATCTAAAGGCCTTGAAAAGCAAATTGCACAGCTTAGCGATAAGCTAGCAAGTGCAGCGGGCGCGTCTTTACTTGATTCGATTGTTGAAATTAATGGCGTTAAGCTACTTGTAGCAAACGTTGAAGGTACTGAATCTAAAGCGCTTCGCGGTATGGTTGATGACCTTAAAAACAAGATTGGCTCAGGTGTTATTGCACTGGGTGTTGCCAGTGGCGACAAAGTAAGCCTAATTGCCGGTGTAACGAAAGACTTAACAGGCAAAGTAAAAGCCGGTGAGTTAGTTAACCATATGGCAGGTCAAGTAGGTGGTAAAGGTGGCGGTCGTCCAGATATGGCACAAGCTGGTGGTAGTGAGCCACAAAATCTTGCTGCTGCACTAGATAGCGTTACAGCTTGGTTAACTGAGCGTACTTAAGCCTAAGTGGCACTTATTGTTCAAAAATTCGGTGGCACTTCGGTCGGCTCAATAGAGCGAATTGAAGCAGTCGCCGACCTTGTTGTTAAAACCAGACAACAAGGACATCAAGTGGTTGTGGTTCTCTCTGCTATGTCGGGAGAAACCAACCGCTTAATTAACCTCGCCAAACAAATTGATACTCGCCCGAGTAGCCGTGAACTAGATGTACTTATTAGCACCGGAGAGCAGGTTTCTGTATCACTGCTTGCTATGGCTATTATCAAACGTGGTCATTCAGCTGTAAGCTTATTAGCCGATCAAGTCAATATTCTAACCGACAACATGTTTGGTAAAGCCCGTATTGAAGACGTTGCCGCTACACGTTTAAAGCATGAGCTTGAGCATAACCGTATTGCTATTATTGCTGGCTTTCAGGGGCGTGACGTTGAGGGCAATATTACAACGCTTGGACGCGGCGGCACCGATACATCGGCTGTAGAAATAGCAGCGGCTATAAAAGCCGACGAATGCCAGATCTATACAGACGTTGACGGCGTATATACTACAGATCCTCGTGTTGAACCTAACGCGCGCAGAATGAGCCAAGTTACTTTTGCCGAAATGCTGGAGCTGGCAAGTTTAGGCGCGAAAGTTTTGCATATTCGCTCGGTAGAAGCTGCAGGTAGACACAATGTGCCACTTAGGGTGCTTTCTAGTTTTAATCCTGATGAAGGCACATTAATAAGTTTTGAGGAGAACGATATGCCAAGCAAGGTGGTATCGGGGATTGCGTTTAATCGTGACGAATGTTTAATTAAAGTAGATGGTGTGCCAAGCGGTACGCAATATCTTTCAAAAATATTGAAACTTTTTGCTGATAATGGCATCGAAATAGATATGATTAATCAAGTTAATCATATCTTTGAAAAAATAGACTATGCTTTTACTGTGCACTCGAATGATTATCTGCAAGCACTTGAATTATTGAGCGAAGATCAAGCTCAACTCAGTGCTCAAAATATAAGCGGATTACCAACAGTCGCTAAAGTTTCTGCTGTTGGAATGGGTATGAAATCGCATTCTGGTGTAGCAAGTTTATTTTTTGATGCATTAGCGCAGGAAAATATTAATGTGGTTTTAGTCTCGACTTCTGAGATCAAAATTTCAGTTTTAATAGATGAAAAGTACCTAGAGTTGGCAGTTCGTGCATTACACAAAGCATTTTTAACAGAAAATGGATAGATTGAGAGTTTTTACTTACTTTTCAGTCTAATTTTCATTAGTATGTTTAAGCGGAATCTTATAATTTTTATTGGAACATGGGAGCAAGAGAATGCTAATACTAACTCGTAGAGTAGGTGAAACCCTAATGATTGGTGACGAAGTAACAGTTACTGTTCTAGGTGTTAAAGGAAATCAAGTTCGAATCGGTGTTAATGCACCGAAAGACGTATCAGTGCATCGTGAAGAGATTTACATGCGCATACAAGCTGAAAAGTCGAACCCTAATCCGGGCAATGCTTAATCAACACGTATACGTAGTTGAGTAATTAACTCAACTAGTCAAAAAGCCACTCACTGAGTGGCTTTTTTGTTTATAAAAGCGAGTGTTTCTGGGGTTAGTATTTGTTTTGAAATGTATTGCATGCCGCTTTTATTTTTAATAATAATACCTTGCTGAGTATCTATTACTTCGCTTATGTCTTGCCAAGTTAGCTGAAAGCTTTTGTAATGATTAGCCGATTTAATGCCTTCTTCATCAAAGGTAAGTGTTACCTCAGAGCCTGACGCTCTGCTGAGCATTTGTCTGGTTACCCACCAAGGTCTGCGATAGTAAAAAGCGACGCACTCTAGTACACCTAGCATGATCATAAACGATCCTAAGTAATGATCGTTTAAAACATAAATGCCAAATAAACCAAGCGCAACGAGGAGTACAAGTAAAAAGTACTTAGGTTTGGCGCGCTTACTGTAGGGGAGTGACTCATCAAAGCACTCGTAAAAGTAAGGTTTATCTAGTGTGTAGGTTGTTGTAAATGCCATATTGCCTTGCTTTAAATATCGTTTTTTTTATTTTAACAAGCTAACCGCTAAATGAGCAGCTTTATAGTCAGTGATTTTATTACAGGCACAAAAAAACGGCCCTAAGGCCGTTTTTTAGCGATACAAGAAGAATTAACAGTTAGTTTCTTCAGCGTTTACGCCTTCTTTAACATTTTCACATGCATCTTCTACTTTGTTTTGCACGTCAGTTACTGCTTCGTCAATACGTTCGCCTGCGTCTTCTGCGTGATTGTCTTCACAACCCATGATGAAGAAACTTGCGAATAGACCGATTAGTGCTGCTTTTACAGTTGTTGAATTCATAATGTAATTCCTTGTAAGTATTAATTAAATTTTAGTGTTTGTTACTTGAATGCTTTATCTACCTGGGTGATTTACCACGTAGTGCACCTGAAACTAATGAGATCACTAAAAGTACTAAAAATATAAAAAATATAATTTTTGCTATACCAGCTGCGGCACCTGCGATGCCACCAAAACCTAACACTGCAGCGATTAAAGCAATAACTAAAAATGTAATTGTCCAGCGTAACATTGTTTTCTCCTTGGTTATCAAATTTGCTCACAATAACTAATGCCAGTTATATGCCAAATTTTATTTTTGTTTTATATCAGATAGTTATGGTTTTTAACTGTGTTTTTAGTTATTAGTTAGTTAGTAATTTTTACGCTTTGTTATGTAAGTTATTCACACTGTTACAAGTTACCGGTAAATATTCACTAAAAATAATGTTTTTGGTAAGACCAATTAACAATTGATGTGTGTTTTTGTACTTATTATAAAATTTGGCGGTTATTTTTATTAAGTTGAATAGTTAATTAACAACTTCCATATAACTATTAGCTATAGTCGTTATTTTCTGTATGTATTGTAGGGCGCATGATTGCTGGGTTATGGCATGTAAATTTGTTGAGTGTTATGTTGTTTATAGTTTAATTGGTTTTACCAATTTACAAGATGTAGACAAAGCGACTAGTTTTGTTATTATCCAGTGAATAAATATTTAATTAAATCGATTTTTTATTTTCGATATGGGTTTCAAGGGGGAGAAAAATGGATATAGGTGCTCTACTCACAACGGCTGGTAGCTTAATGCTAACTGGTATGGTTGGGGTGTTTGTATTTCTGTCGATATTAATTGGTGCAGTAACGCTTATGTCTAATTTGGTGACGCGCTATAGCGAACCAGAGGCATCACCAGCTAAATCACCGTCTTTTAAATCTCAAGGTGTGCCTAATGAGCACATCGCTGCTATTAGTGCTGCCATTGCTCAGTACAAATCAAATAATAAATAAGGGGCACACACATGGCTAAATTAAAATTAACAGAATTGGTATTACGCGATGCGCACCAATCATTGCTCGCAACACGTATGCGCCTAGACGATATGCTACCTATTGCTAGCAAGCTAGATGATGCAGGTTATTGGTCTATTGAATCGTGGGGCGGTGCTACATTTGATTCGTGTATTCGTTATTTAGGCGAAGATCCTTGGGAGCGTATTCGTGCGCTTAAAAAAGCGATGCCTAATACTAAACAGCAAATGCTATTACGCGGTCAAAACCTATTAGGCTACCGCCATTACGCTGATGACGTAGTTGAAAAGTTTGTAGAACGCGCACATAAAAATGGCGTTGACGTATTTCGTATTTTCGATGCAATGAACGATGTACGTAACCTAGAAACAGCGATTAAAGCGGCTATAAAAGTAGGCGCACATGCTCAAGGTACTATTTCGTACACAGTAAGTCCTGTTCATACGCTTGATATGTGGCTGACTCTTGCTAAGCAATTAGAAGATTTAGGCTGTCACTCAATTTGTATTAAAGACATGGCGGGTTTATTAAAGCCGTACGATGCTGAAAAACTAATTAAAGCACTTAAAGAAACCGTATCGGTTCCTATTGCTATGCAGTGCCACGCTACAACAGGTTTAAGTACTGCGACTTATCAAAAAGCGATTGATGCGGGCATTGATATGCTTGATACCGCTATTTCATCTATGAGTATGACTTACGGACACACAGCAACTGAAACTATTGTATCCATAGTTGAAGGAACTGAGCGCGATACCGACCTTGATTTAAACCACCTAGAAGAAATTGCTGCTTACTTTAGAGATGTACGTAAAAAATATGCGGCATTTGAAGGTAGCTTAAAAGGGGTTGATGGTCGTATTTTACTAGCTCAAGTACCTGGTGGCATGCTTACAAACATGGAAAACCAACTTAAAGAGCAAGGCGCGGCAGATAAGCTTAATGAAGTTTTGCTTGAGATCCCACGCGTACGTGAAGATCTTGGTTTTTTACCTTTAGTAACACCCACGTCGCAAATTGTAGGTACTCAAGCAGTACTTAACGTGCTAACCGGTGAGCGTTATAAAACAATTACTAAAGAAACTGCTGGCGTATTAAAAGGTGAATATGGCTTAACACCAGCACCAATGAATAAAGAGCTACAAGAGCTTGTGCTTGATGGAGCAGAGGTTATTACTTGTCGCCCTGCAGATAACATTGCACCAGAGCTTGCAACGCTTGAAGCTGAATTATTAAAAGAAGCGCAAGAGCAAGGTTTAACACTTGCTGATGAGCAAATTGATGACGTACTAACTTATGCATTGTTTCCGCAGGTTGGTTTGAAATTTATTAAAAATCGTAATAACCCTGATGCATTTGAGCCTATTCCTACCGTTGAAGATAAGAGCAATAAGGCAGCACCAAAATCGGGATCAAATAATAACAGCGTTAAAGCTGAGCAATACAGCGTAAAAGTAGATGGTAAAGTTTACGACGTAGTAGTGGCGCAAGGTGGTGAGCTAAAAGAAGTAACATTAAAAGACTCTGAGCACATTCCTCAGTCTGCTTCAGTTGCATCAGGTGAAACACTTAACGCACCTTTAGCCGGTAATATTTTTAAGATTAAGGTAAAAGCTGGGCAAGTTGTTAACGAAGGCGATGTAGTGATTATTATGGAAGCCATGAAAATGGAAACTGAAATACGCGCTACGCATACCGGAACAATTGCTGAAGTGTTAGTTGGTGAAGGCGATGCTGTAACTACCGGCGACGCTATGATTGCATTAGCTTAGGAGTAAATAGAGGATGGAAGGTATTTTAAACCTCTGGAATGCTACTGGCATTGCTAACTTTACAATCCCATCGTTAATTATGATTGCGGTAGGGTGTTTATTACTGTTTTTAGCGATAGCTAAAGGCTTTGAACCACTATTATTGCTACCGATTGGTTTTGGTGCGATTTTAACAAATGTACCTGTGGCAGGTTTGTCAGACCCAGGTGGGCTTTTGTACTACGTTTATTATGTGGGTATTGATACGGGGATTTTTCCGTTATTGATATTTATGGGAGTAGGGGCGCTAACCGATTTTAGTGCGCTTATTGCTAATCCACGTATGTTGCTATTAGGTGCGGCTGCACAGTTTGGTATTTTTGCGACTCTGTTTGGTGCGATATTATTAAACTATGTGCCAGGCTTTGAGTTTACTTTACAGGATGCATCGGCTATTGCGATTATAGGTGGAGCAGATGGACCGACTGCAATATTTTTAGCGTCAAAACTGGCACCTGATTTACTTGGTGCAATAGCGGTAGCCGCATACTCATACATGGCACTTGTGCCAATTATTCAGCCGCCAATTATGCGTGCGTTAACAACCCCAGAAGAACGTAAAATTAAGATGCCAGAGCTTCGCAAAGTATCTAAAAAGGAAAAGATTATTTTCCCTCTTATGGTGCTTAGTTTAACGGCTATGTTTTTACCGGCTGCTATACCGCTTGTAGGTATGTTTTGTTTAGGTAACTTAATGCGAGAGTCGGGTGTTGTTGATAGATTAAGTAACAGTGCTCAAAACGAAATCATCAATGTTACAACTATATTTTTAGGTTTAGCTGTAGGTTCAAAGCTTGCTGCAGATAAGTTTTTAACTGTTGAGACGATTGGTATTTTAGTGCTTGGCGCACTGGCTTTTGCAATTGGTACGGCATCTGGCGTATTTATGGCAAAAGGACTTAATCGCATATCTAAAACACCTATAAACCCATTAATTGGAGCGGCAGGTGTATCGGCTGTGCCAATGGCGGCACGAGTAGTTAATAAAGTTGGCCTTGAAAGTAACCCACATAACTTTTTACTTATGCATGCTATGGGACCCAACGTAGCGGGTGTACTTGGTAGTGCAGTTGCTGCGGGTATTTTATTAGCACTTGTTGGCTAATAATTAACGTGGTAGTTAATAAATGATTTAGCGCAGTTTACTGCGCTTTTTTTTGTTCTTAATTTGTTCACCGCTAAATAGTTTCTTGTTCAGCGCTTTTTGTTTACAGTAACAGCTCTTCAAAATTTTAAGGATAGTTATCATGCTTCACACACCTTTAGCAAAGCACTTACCTCATGTTAGTAAACTTGTATTCGGATGCATGGGTCTGGGCGGCGGTTGGAATAAAGACGCAATCACTGATGCACATGTTAAGCAAACTCATGAATGCATAGATAACGCTATTGAAGGTGGCATTAACTTTTTTGACCATGCTGATATTTATACTTTTGGTAAAGCGGAGCAGGTTTTTGGTAAAGCATTAAGCGAGCGACCAGAGCTTAGAGAGCACATGTATATTCAATCTAAGTGTGGGATTCGTTTTGAAGATGACTTAGGGCCAAAGCGCTATGATTTTTCATCAAAGTGGATTGAGCAATCAGTTGAAGCATCCTTGAAGCGATTAAATACAGACTATTTAGACGTACTTATGCTGCATCGTCCTGATCCACTCATGGAAGTTAACGAAATTGCTCGCATATTTAGTTGCTTAAAAGAAAGCGGTAAAGTGCGCAATTTTGCAGTATCGAATATGCAGCAACATCAAATGAATTTTTTACAGCATGCACTTGATATGCCGATTGTGGCTAATCAAATTGAGGCTAGTTTACAAAAGCATCAGTTTGTTGATGAAGGTGTATATGCCGGTAACAGTGACGGTAAGGATCTTAATTTTACGCCCGGTAGTATTGAGTACTGTCGCCATTTTGAAATTCAAATTCAAAGCTGGGGCAGTTTATGCCAAGGATTATACAGCGGCAGTGATTTATCAAACGCATCGCAGGCTGATATTAACACCAGTCTTTTAGTTAATAAGCTGGCTGCACTTTATGATACGTCTGCTGAGGCTATTGTTATTGCATGGCTACTGCGCCATCCCGCATCTATTCAGCCGATTATTGGAACAACTAATGCCAAGCGTATTAAAGCCTCTTGTGATGCTGTAAACGTACAACTAACTCGTGAGCATTGGTATGCACTTTATGTAAGCGCTAAAGGCCATGAGCTACCATAAGTAGGGCATTGATATGAATATATTCGTTATTTTAATTGGTTTGTTTGTCGCGCTAGCGATACTTATTCCACTGCTTGAAAAATATCAAAGTAAAATAGGGCTCAACGGTGCAACCAAATACAGCAAATATATTTGGCCATTAGTGATGGTGTCCTTAGTGATTCAGCTCATTTATGTATTAATGTATTAATGGTTTTTAGCGTATACAAAAAAGCCTTTGCAGGTTTAACCTGCAAAGGCTTTTTTAATGTTTATTAATAAACTTTATTTAAGTGCTAACTGTAGCTCGCGATTGCGCTCAAGTTGGGCAATAAAGTTATCTGCAATCGGTTTAAACTTAGCAAGTTCTGAGCGAGGTAGTGGCTCTGACTTAGGAAGTTTTACTGTTTTAGGATTACGGTGAACGCCATTTACTAAAAATTCATAGTGTAAATGCGCGCCAGTAACACGACCCGTAGAACCTACAGTACCAATTTGTTGGCCCTGTTTAACTTTTTGGCCCGTTTTAACTAGTTTCTTATTTAGGTGTAAGTACTTAGTTACATATTGTGTGCCATGGCTAATAAATACGTAGTTACCGTTGTACTTGCTGTAACCCGCTTTAACTACCTTACCGTTACCTGATGCAACCACCGGTGTGCCAGTGCGTGCCGCAAAGTCGATACCACGGTGCGCTCTAACTTGCCCAGTAACTGGGTGTAAGCGACGAGGATTAAAGCTCGAACTAATATATTTAAAGCTTACAGGTGCACGTAAAAATGCTTTTTTCATGCTACGCCCTTCAGGCGTATAAAAATTGCCGTCGGTATGGCGAATCGCTGCAAAGCGCTGACCTTGGTTTACAAATTCAGCAGCAATAATTTTACCGGTACCAATAAACTCGCCATCAACATAATGAGACTCGTAAATTAAGCCAAACACATCGCCTTTACGAATGTCGTTTGCAAAATCAACATCCCAACCAAATATGTCAGCAAAGTTCATTATTTGACGTTCGCTTAAACCTGCCGCTATTGCTGAAGTCCAAAAGTTGTTAGATATTTCGCCGCCAGCGGTTTTGGTTAGCGTTTCAATTTCTTTACTATCAATAGCTGTATCGTAGTTACCTTCTTCATTTAAGGTAACAAATAAAGTATCGGTTTTTGAAATCACATAGCGCAGTTGAGCCAAAGAGCCATCTTCAGCTGTCGCAAAGCTAAGTATTTCACCGGGGTGAATTTTAGTTAGCTTGCGCGTTTCTGCGTTAGTGTTAATTAGTTTATGGAGCGTTTGAGCTGAAAAACCAGCACGTTTGAAGATAATTGCTAAATTGTCGCCATTTTTAACTTTATGATCGACAAAGTCGTATTCTGGTAATTTTTCTGCTGCTTGCTCTGAATTTAACTCAGTTAATTTTTCGTTGTCATCAACTTTAACTTGTAACTCATAGCGCTTGCCTATCTCTAATGCATCTGCATTATTGTCTTTAGAAGCAGTCGCTTTTTCAGAAGGAAGAAATGCCAAGCCGGCAATAGCAGAAACTAAACCTAAAATAAGCAATTTGTGTTTTTTTGGGAGAGTGTTAACCACGTGAACCATAACGTGCCTTTTTCTGCTGTCAAGATAATAAATACATAATATTGCAGGATATACTTAATAATGTACGAATACTAGTGCTTTGTAGATTTAAACTAACCTTAAACTACGCTAAAATCAGGGTTAAGAAGCCTTTTTTAACGTCCTATCTAACTAAGACTCAATTCATTTTGTTTAGTTGCATTAATAACTTAAAAAGTTATTTTAATTAGGTAGAAATTTGTTATGTTAGCTACATATATATATTCGGTTTAAACCTATATTAAACCGTGATTACAAGTAACTAGTCCGCCCCTTCGTAGGCAGAATTTTGGAGTAACACAAAGTGGATTTACAAACCGCTCTAGCAGAGATAAAACGCGGTGCAGAAGAAATATTAATTGAAGACGAACTAGTTGAAAAACTAAAGTCGGGCAAAAAGCTAAAAATAAAAGCTGGCTTTGATCCTACAGCCCCTGATTTACATTTAGGGCACACTGTACTAATTAATAAAATGAAAACCTTTCAGGATTTAGGTCATGAGGTTATTTTCTTAATTGGTGACTTTACTGGCATGATTGGTGACCCAACAGGTAAAAACGTAACGCGTAAACCACTTACTCGCGAAGACGTACTAGCCAATGCCGAAACATATAAAGAACAAGTATTCAAAATTCTAGATCCTGCTAAAACCACTGTTGCATTTAACTCTACTTGGATGGAAAAGTTAGGCGCTGCAGGTATGATAAAACTTGCTGCTAACCAAACAGTAGCGCGCATGCTTGAACGTGATGACTTTAAAAAGCGTTACGGCAGCGGTCAACCAATTGCAATTCACGAGTTTTTATATCCACTGGTACAAGGTTGGGATTCGGTTGCACTAGAGTCAGATGTTGAACTGGGCGGTACTGATCAGCGCTTTAACTTGCTAATGGGTCGTGAGCTACAAAAAGTTGAAGGCCAAAAGCCGCAAACAGTATTAATGATGCCATTACTTGAAGGTACTGACGGCGTTCAAAAAATGTCTAAGTCGCTTGGTAACTACATTGGTATTACTGATGCGCCAAACGATATGTTTGGTAAAATAATGTCAATTAGTGATGTGCTAATGTGGCGTTATTACGATTTATTAAGCGCGCTTTCTATTGAAGAAATTGCAGCTCAAAAAGAACGTGTTGAGCAAGGTACTAACCCGCGCGATATTAAAATAGAACTAGCTAAAGAGTTAATTGCTCGTTTTCATAGTGAAGCTGATGCACAAGGTGCACATGATGATTTTATTCAGCGTTTTCAGAAAAAAGCGTTACCAGATGAAATCCCAGAGCTGACAATCACTATTGCAGAAGATACTATTTTAATTGCTAACTTGCTTAAAGAAGCAAATTTAGTAGTAAGTACATCAGAAGCAATGCGTATGATTAAGCAAGGTGCAGTTAAACTTAACGGTGAAGATAAAATCACTGACACCAAACTTGAAATAGCAAAAGGCACAACAGCTATTTACCAAGTAGGTAAACGTAAGTTTGCAAACATCACTGTAGCTTAAATACCGTTTGAAAACTAAAAAACCAGCCTAGGCTGGTTTTTTTGTGCTCGTATTTTGGCTGAAAAATTAGTTACGAGGTAGTCACTAAATAGTCACTAAATCACTTTTAATATTTCAATACTTACAATTACTAACAACCAAAATACACGCGCCTGATTTAATCTATTAATTATTACAGGTACATCCTCGGGTGTAGGTAGTCTATCAGTACCAATACGCATTTTATTAAAGCGAGTACCTAAATAAACTGCAGGCCCGCCCAGCTGCACACCAAGTGATGCAGAGCATGTGCTTAGTAGCCAACCTGTATTTGTTTGATAAAAATGTCTGCCATAATGCTTTATGTAATGCATGCTTTGTTTGCTCGCTCTACTTGCTGCAATAGTTAAAGCGAGTAAGCGCATTGGAATATACTCAATAATAAACAACAGAGTTTTAAGCGGTTTTAAAAAGTAGCTATTTGGGGATATGTCACTACGCCAGGCTTGTTGTATTAAAGTAAGTAATCGATAGGCGAGGGCCGCAATAGGGCCAAAGGCTAAAAATATAAATATAACTACGAAATAGTATCGAGCAGTGCGCAGTATTAAGCTTTCAATTAATGCTTTGATAATACCAGGAGATGAAAGCCTATTAACTTCACGGGCAAGCAGTGGTTTTAGTAATTCGCGTGCTGTCGATTTTTGATTTTGTTTAGTTAGCTTTGCAATGCGAAGTGCTTTTTTATCAATACTCTTACTTTCTAAGCATAAGTATAAAATAAGGCCAGCGAGTAATTCAGGATAAAAAGCAAACTCGAGTAGTAGCACTACAATAATGAGAATGACACTTAAAATGAGCGTGCTTGCGAGTATAGCTGCCAAATATTGATAGCTTTTAGGTTCTTTGCTTTTGTATATGCGCTTGCCAATAGCACTAAAAACAGCATTTAACGCTGTATTAGGATGATACCAGCTAATAAGGGGAATAAAGCGCTCAGCAAGGAGCGCTAGTATGAAGGCAATAAAGTCCAAGTGGTTTTGAACAATATTGCTAAGCATTTACAGAGACACTGCAGTTAGCTTTTCTAAAAGTGCGACAACCATTTTAGATGAGTTGATTGATGCTGTTTCTAGGTATTCTTCAAATGATTGTGGTGACTCTTTACCTGCAATATCAGACATTGAGCGAATTACAACAAATGGTGTGTTAAGCGTAAAACACGTTTGTGCAATTGAAGCGCCTTCCATTTCAACGGCAAGCATTGTAGGAAAATCACTGCGTGCTTTATCGATACGCACAGGGTCACACATAAATGTGTCACCAGTACAAATTAAGCCAACAAGTGTTTTAACATCACTGATTTGTTCGATTGTTTGTTGTGCTGCTTCAACTAATTTAGGGTGAGCTGTAAAGCCTGCTGGCATTTGTGGTACTTGGCCAATTTCGTAGCCAAAAGCAGTAACATCTACATCGTGATGACGTACTTCTGACGAAATTACTACGTCGCCAACACTTAGAGAAGGATCGAATCCACCGGCAGAGCCTGTGTTAATTACGCAATCAGGTTTGAAGTTGTCAATTAGTAAGGTAGTTGCAATTGTTGATGCTACTTTACCAATACCAGATTGAACAAGTGTTACTGTGTTACCAGCCAATTCACCAGTATAAAAAGTGAAACCTGCTTTAGTTAAAATTTGTGGGTTTTGCATCGCTTCACGTAAAATTTTAACTTCTGGCTCCATTGCGCCAATAATACCAACATTCATAATGTTTAATTCCTGAGTTTGAATCACTTGATTATACGTGAAGTTAGCAATAAAAAACAAAAAAGCGAGCTTGTTTATGAGCTCGCTTTAAATACTTTTTAGGAGAGTATTTAATTTGGTTTTTAAATTTCAGCTAAAGCAGTTGTTTGTGCTTTGGCTTGAGAAGGTGAAAGTACCGCTGGCTTATGTGAGCGATTACGAACAGGGCGCTGCGTTTGTGTTGCTGCAGGCTTACCAAGTTTAAACATAATTGCATCGCGTACTTCAGAAGGACGGTAGCCCGATTTAACTTTCATACGAATATGTGGAATGCCCGCAGACTCTAGTGCACCGTTTACAAACCAGTCACGTTGAGCTTTGTGGCCATCTTTATTGGCATTGTTAACTAGGTCAACGGCCGCAACAATAGTTAGTTTTTCTTTATCGATCAATACAAAGTCGAGTTGCTTATTTTTAGCTTTAGCTAAAGCAGCACGTTTAGATTTAATAGAAAGACCTTGCTTACAGTCAATAACGTCAATTAGCTTAACGCGACTAACAATTTTATATTGATCGCCTACAGCACGCTCGAGAAGATTTAGAAAAGCGCCTTCAACCTGCGTAAAAACAGTTTGCTTGCGGGTAAAAGGATACGGGTTTCCGCCATCGTCATTAAATTTTGACGCAACAACAGAAGCCCCGACAACTAATACTAGAATTAATAATAAAGCGAATTCCATACGGTAACTCCATAACAACAAATTGACACTGCTCAAATAAAGCAATTTACGTGCCTAAAAAGTATGAGTTATAAAATAATTACCAACTGTTTGTAAAAGCTAAAACGATGTAGCTATTAAGCTTTGTATCCACCTTCAATACCTTTAACCGCAATAGCTACAGCATCGTGTGCATGGAGTGATTCATAATGGTTTATTTGTAGCCAGTAATCGCTGTAATTATCTGTTTCTAATAAAGCTTTAATTTTACGCGCTGCATCTTCACAAAACATAAGATTTTGACCATTTAAACGGGCAAATTCTTGCTCGTCTTCGCGTTTTACTGCCGCTTGTACAGGCGTTTTAAGTTCAGCTTCGAGGGTGTTTATTAGAGTCACTACGTCAAATTCTTGAATATTGCTATCAAGCTTTACTTTTACGTTGGCAATAGAGCGCTGCGAGTGAGGTGTAGCAACTATGCCTTGTGTAGTGCCTAGCCATTCGTGCACATCTTTTTGGCTTAAGGTTTCTTGGTTAAACTTTTCGTTAAACGCGTTTTGTATAAGCTGGCGCGCAAGTGCTGCAGAACAAGGGCATGTTGAAGAATAGGTAACATTTACAGTTAGCTCGTAGCTAATAATGTTATTTTCAATTGTACTGGTAAGTACAACTGGGTAGCTTTTCCAGCCCGCTTTACCACTTAATAGTGATTTACGGCGTAGCGGTAATTCAAATTTAAATTCAATTTGTGCTTTATCGCTCAGCCCTTCGTGGCTAGTTATAAAGGTATCGAGTGCTTGCGCTATTGTTTGCGGATTGACTTGCTGCTCAGTTGAAAGCAGGTCAAGTGCTAAAAATAGACGTGACATATGAATGCCTTTGGCATCTTCTTTATGCAAATTTACAAATGCACGAGCTTTGGCATTTACTGTAACTGGAGATAAGTCTCGTGACTCAAAAATAAATGGCAGTTCGATTTCGCCCATGCCAACCCAGTCTAATTTACCTGTTTGTAAAGCGGGTGCAGTGTCTGCTATATCTGGCATATTGGTTTGCATGTGCGCTACTCGTATTTTGGAGATAATAAAGCGGGGCATTTTACACTAAATAATTTATTGCTGAAATGATGAGTTTAAGAGATGAGCAAAATCAAACATGAAAAATTCTGTTTTTATCGCACAACATGGGTAGTGGTAGGAGAAAAATGCTAAAATCTGGGAAAATGGTATGTTTATACATGCGCATTGCCTTCTTTATATTTAAGCACACAGCTAAGAGATAAAATTACGTATGACCGATTATTCTTTGAGCCCTTGGGCTCGGGTACTTTCCAGCTCAATAACGCGATTTGGTGAATTTAAAACCGCAGCTATTTGTTACACTTTATTTTTAACTGTATCTCTTATTTTATCGAGCATGTTTTATTATGTGGCGATAGGCGAATTACATCTTGTTGATATTTTGGCTGTGGTATTTTTTACGGCTGTGGTTTCTCCTTTAATTATAAGTGTATTACTTAATTCAATACGTCAATTAGATGCCTCGTATGCTTATTTAGATAGCGCAACCAAGCAGGAGAAGCTCTTAAACCAAACCCTAAAAGACAACATTAGTCGTTTAAATATTGAAATTGATGAGCGTAAAATGGCATTTCATGCCAAGCATCGCGCTATTGAAGAGCTGCGCCGAGAAATTGCTGAGCGTAAAAAAACACAACAAGAACTTGCCCAACAAAGTATGTTGCAACGCTCAATCGTTGATTCATCTCCCGATCTATTTTATTACCGTGATAACAACGGTGTATTTGCCGGCTGTAATAAAATGTTTGAAGAGGTAATGGGAAAATCAAGTAGTGAGCTAATAGGAAAAACGGTTGAGCAGATATTCCCGAGTCATTTTTTAGCTGAGGTTTTAGCAACCGATAAAGAAGTAGAGCAAAGCCATAAAGCACTAACTATAGATGTAGGCTATGAAGTAAATGGTGAAACACGTTGGTTTGAGCTGCGTAAATTACCTTTTATAAATGATGACGGTGACTACATTGGTTTACTGGGTTTTGGTCGTGATATCACTAGCCGTAAAGAAGCTGCACAAGCACTCGAAACTGCCTATAAAGACAAAGGTAAGTTTATTGCTACGCTGAGCCATGAACTACGTACTCCTTTAAATGGCATTGTTGGTTTAACGCGTATGTTATTAGATACAGAGCTTAATAAGCAGCAGCGTAGTTGGGGCAATACTATTTTTTCGAGTGCTGAAACACTCGGTAATATTTTTAACGATATTATAGATTTAGATAAAATAGATAGGGATCAGCTCGATATAGCAACCAATTCTATTAATGTGTCAGACTTTATAAACGATGTAGTTAATTTTGCAGGCTTAATAGCAGAGCAGAAAGAGCTTGAGTTTGATATTAAGCGCAATGGCATACTTGATGTTTACGCGCAGCTCGATCCGACTCGATTACGCCAAGTTGTTTGGAACTTAATTAACAACGCCGTTAAGTTTACTCAGCAAGGCAAAGTAACACTCGAATGCAGCAGAGAAAATCGCGTAGAAGGCCCATGGTTAGTTATTAAGGTACTGGATACCGGTCAAGGTATTCCACCAGAGCAACTTGCCCATATATTTGATATGTATTACAAAGCGCCGGATTTAAAAGGCACTAACGCGATAGGTTCAGGTATTGGTTTAGCTGTAACTAAGGCACTTGTAAGTGCAATGAAAGGGATAATTACGGTAAATAGTACTGAAGGCGAAGGAAGTTGTTTTACAGTGCAAATACCGCTTAGTTTATGTGTTGCACCAACAGAGCAAAGTTATGTTGGCCGTGGTTTGTATATTCTACTAGTAGAAGATGTGCCTCTTAACGCCGAAATTGCTACAAACCTATTAGAGCAACGCGGCCATGAAGTGTTATGGGCTGAAACCGGTGAAGATGCGCTCTCGTTTGTCGAAACCGAAGATGACTTAGATTTAGTACTACTCGATATGCAATTGCCAGATATAAACGGTGACGTGGTTGCTAAACAAATACGCTCAGATAGCCACTTCGATAAATTACCTATAGTTGCTTTAACTGCCAATGTACGCAGTGCTGAAAAAGAGCTTGAAGGTATATCAATACAAGGTGCGTTGGCTAAACCAATTAACACAGTTAAGCTTGATAAAATGCTGGCTGACTTATTTGGCATTAAGCAAAGTGAATGCACAGAGCCACAGCTAAAAGTAAGTGAAGAAGCGCTAGAGGGCATTGATGCACACTTATTAGATATTGAAACAATAGAAGACTTTGTAAATTCGATGGGCTTAGTTGTATTTAGACGCAGTAGTCAGTTATTCGAAAAGCTAAGTCCACAATATCAGCAAGAATTACTTACCTCATTAAATACCGGCGATAGAGAAGAGTATGAATCAGTAGCGCATAAACTTAAAGGTGCGGCTGGATCGGTAGGTTTAAATGATGTGCAGCTTCATGCCAAAATAATGGAGCATGGTGCGATTGATGAATCTGATGAAATGTTAAAGCAGTGGTTAGATGTTTTAGCAGATAAAATAAATGAAGGACAAAAAGCCCTTCATTTATTTTTACAGCAATTAGAGTAAAACTAATTAGCTCTAATTAAGCGTCAATTTTACCAATGAAACGGTAACCTTCACCATGGATGGTGCTGATTAACTCTGACGTTGAGTTATCACTTTCAAAATGCTTACGAATGCGACGAATAGTAACATCAACAGTACGGTCATTTGCGCGAAGCTCACGGCCTGTCATGTGCTTAATTAATTGCTCACGACTAAAAATACGACCTGGAGAATCAAGCATTAAACGAAGTGCTCTGTACTCACCTTTTGGTAAACGTTTAGCGTCGCCATTTGGAGAAGTAAGACAGCGGCTATTTTCATCAAGTTCCCAACCGTTAAACGTAATAACACCATTTGTTTCTAGTGCTGACTCTTCACCGCCTAAAGCAGTACGAGTAATAAGGTTGCGAGCTCTAATAGTTAATTCACGCGGGTTGAATGGCTTAGTAACGTAGTCATCTGCGCCAATTTCAAGACCTAAAATACGGTCAACATCGTTGTCACGACCCGTTAGGAATATAAGACCTACTTTACGCTTTTGGCGTAATTCACGGGCTAAAATAAGACCGTTTTTACCAGGAAGGTTGATATCCATAACTACAAGATTAACGTCATCGTTATTTGTAAGCTTGTCATGCATATCATCGCCATCAATGGCTTCAATAACTTTGTACCCTTCAGCTTCAAATAAACTAACTAGGTTCAGTCGAGTTACGTCTTCATCTTCTACGATTAGAATGACTGGCGTTTGCATTATTAATTAACCTTTTGGAATATTTTATTTATAAAAAAACCGGTGACGAATTTATAACCGATTACTAGAGATTATAGGATTATACCCATTTGTTAACAAGGAAAAAACAAATTGGATAAAAATAAAACAGTAGGGTGTCCAAAGTCTACTAAAAAGGGCAGTGCAAAAACTACTGTTTAATTGATATATACGTGGATGTAGCTATTTGAATCATAAAGTCGAAGCCATTTTCCTTTAATAATTGATACATCATTCAATCAAACAAGGTACTTAAAATAATCAGACTAATTCAAAGCAAAACTATATCACTTTCTAACCTTTCATCAATGTATGTGATACAGCAAAGATAAAAAAGTTCATAAATCGCTTGGTAATATTTATTTAATGCAATTAAATAATGTTACGCGCTTATCACATGCCTCATTAATGAGGTCATTAAATGCTAATTCAAGGATAAATTTTAAATATATGCACTTTTTAGTGATCTTTATTTAAGGAATAGTAATTATAAAGCGAGCACCGTGTTTTTCTTCAAGATCAAACATAACTCTTCCGCCAAGTGCTTGTGTTACTAGGTTGTAGACCAAGTGCATGCCTAAGCCGCTTGCGCCTTGTCCGCGCTTTGAAGTTACAAACGGGTCAAAAATTCTATTTTTAATGTTTTTATCAACGCCTTGACCATTGTCAGAATAAACTATTGTTAATTTTTTCCCTACCAGTTCTACGTCAAAGCGAATTTCATTATTTTCTTTACCTATAAATCCATGAATCACAGAGTTCATGAGCAACTGCTGAAACACTTGTTGCAGAGGTTCAGACTTACTATGAATAGCCAAGTCGGTCGGACAGTTAATAATAACGACAGGCTTTTTAGGCAGTAGTTCAGATTGAATCGATGTTAAAACATCACTTATTAATTTATGTACATTAATATGGGTATTAACACCGTCATCTTGAATAACGGCCACTTTTTTAAAGTTAGATATCAGGTCTGCGGCACGATTTAGATTACGATAAATTAAGTCTAAGTTTTCAATACCTTCATCTATAAAGCGTTTTAGATGGCTTGAGGTAAGTTTTTTATCGTCAAAGCTTTGCTGTATATCTGCCAGTTTATCTCGAAGTAATGTAGAGCCTGTAATACCTAGCCCTATTGGTGTATTCACTTCATGGGCAACCCCAGCAACCATTTGCCCAAGCGATGCCATTTTTTCGTTTTCAACAATTTGCGTTTGGTACTGATGCATTCTCTCAAGGGTTGATAAAAGCTCTTGATTTGCTTCTCTGAGAGCGATTGTTCGCTGGTTTACTTTTTCTTCAAGGCTCTGGTTTAGTTGTTTTATTTCTTGTTTATCTTTTTCGTGGCGCTCAAGTTGCTTTTTGGTACGTGTAAGCATGATATTTAAACTATTTGAAAGAGCGGTTATTTCTTTTACATCGGTTATTGGCGCGCGTGCATCATAGTTATGATTTTTAGATACATCCTGCAATAGCATGCTTAACTGCTCTATTGGCTTGGCTATACGTCGTTGAACTTTTATAGCAATAAAGTAAACAACGATTAAAATTAATAGAGTTAATAGCACATCTATTAATATTTTTCTCTCAATATAAGTCTCTAAACTTTCGAGGCTCCCTCGCATATATACATAACCTACCAACTTTTCGTTATCGTAAATAGGGCGGGTTAGTTCAATATGATCGCTCGTAATTCGTGGCGTTTTTAGCTCATCAACACTGTCTATTCTTAACGGCACCGGAGGCGTTTTTTTTGCATTAAAGCTAATAAAAAAAACAGGTTTTTGAGATGCTTTTTCTATTGAATAAATATGTATGTTTTTTACAAGGGGGATATTTTCAAATGACTTGAGGCGTTTTTCTTCTGTTTTTCTATCATCTTCAACTACTGATTTACCAGCATCAAAAGCTACAATTTCAGAAAGTATGACGAGTTTATTAATGATTAATTGCTTTTGCTCTTTTACGCTTAAATAAGTAGATATCGAAATAGATAGCGACAAGCAAATAGCTGTAATAAGCATAATTAAATTTATGAGTGCTTTGCGAATGCTACTTTGATGAACTTTTTTAGGCATTATTTCGTTATCGCCTGAATTAATTTTGATTATTTAGAGTTTTAGTTTAGCAAAGACGGGAGAAAATGAAGGAAAAAAGCTAAATTAATTCTTATATTTATGCGAAGGTTAGCTTGAGCGCGTTTGCACTCAAGCATTTTTAAAAATAATACTAGCTGCTATATACGGCAAACTTGTTATTTTTAAATACCGTTTGGTAGCTTTCAAATTGCGTTTCTAAAATAGGCGGGTATTTTAAAAAGCTGTTAGCAACAATATTCAGCTTTCCTACTTTAGTTAAATGCTGTTTTGCATTTGCTAAAAATGTTTCTGCTACTGTGTAGTCGGTTGCAATACCTGTATGAAAAGGTGGATTGCTAATAATTAAATCAAACTTACCGGTAATGCTTTTAAGGCCGTCACTTAATATCGCTTCGCCTTTGATGCTGTTAAGCTTTAGAGTTTGCTGTGTTGCGTAAGTTGCCAGTGCACTTACATCACTACACACAAACTCAAGTGCTGGATTATGCAGCCCTAAAAAGGTTGCTATTAAACCTGCGCCACAGCCAAAGTCGAGAACCCTACCTTGCTTAATTGTCGGTGCGTTTTCGAGTAGAACTTTCGTTCCCATATCTAAACTACCGTGATTAAACACCCCTGGGACACTAATAGCTGTAAACTCGGTGTCGGCAACATTAACAATAAACTTTTTATGGTAGGTCGTAATATCAAAGTCAGGATGCTGGGTAATCTCAGCAAATGAGTAAAGAACGCAGTGCTTAGCTGAATCAATTTTGTTACTAAACTCAGCTTTACCAGCTAATTGCTTTTCAATTGATTTAACACCACTTTTGTTTTCACCTACCACCAATAGTTCGGCATCGTCAGTAATAGCAGATCGAATATTATCAAGCGCCATTAATAACTCAGGTTTTGATTTAGGATAGTAAAGAATAACTAAATCGTAGCCGTTACCAGGTATTGTGTGATTTACACAAATCTCAACGTCTTTGGTGTTTTTAGCAAACTCACCGTTAGCATGGTTGTAGCTAAATGCAGTTACCTTGCTTTGCGGGTTAAGTTTTTTAAGCTCTGTTAAAAAGCCATCTTGAACAAAGTTGACCACCAAGATAGATTTGCCCGTTAGTGCCTCGCTATTACGAAGTAACAGTAAACTTGGGTTGGTTAGTACGCTCATAAATGGCTTTGCCTTACAGTATGTTTAGTTTTATCAAAAATAAAAGTGAGTGCTTAAAGTTACAAATTACTCAGTACGTTCAAACATTAAATCCCACACACCATGACCTAGGCGATGTCCGCGCTGCTCAAACTTAGTAAGCGGGCGCAAATCTGGACGTGGAACATAATCGTTTGTTTCTGATTGGTTTTTAAAACCAGGAGCTACATTCATTACTTCGAGCATATGCTCTGCATAGTTTTCCCAATCTGTTGCCATATGAAAAACGCCACCCATTTTCAGTTGGGCTCTTAGTTTTTCAACAAACTCAGTTTGTACGATACGGCGTTTATGGTGACGCTTTTTATGCCAAGGATCAGGGAAAAACAACTGTAGTGTTGTTAAGCTTTCATTAGGTATACAGTCTGCAAGTACTTCAACTGCATCGTGTTCAAAAATACGTAAGTTAGTAATGCCTGCTTCATCGGCATCCATTAAACAAGCACCAACGCCTGGGCGGTGTACTTCAATACCAATAAAGTTTAGGTGAGGGGCATTTGTTGCCATTTCGACAAGCGATTTACCCATACCAAAACCAATTTCTACTACTACATCGTTGTTGTTGCCAAAAACTTCGCTTAAATCAAGCATACCGTTTTTATGCTCTAGGCCCATTGTTGGCCAGCATTTTTCGATTGCAGCGGCTTGGCCTTTGGTTAATCGACCTTCGCGTTTTACAAAACTGCGAATGGTGCGGATGTATTTACCTTCTTGCTTAGCTTGCTCAAGGTTAGTGTTGCTTGATTCACTCATATTATTGGCCTGACAAAAACAATGTGTTTAAAAATGGTTGCATATTATCCCTGACCGAGCCCGCAATCACAAGTATTAGCTGGTTTTACACGCCCTATAGCTTGATCTTTTTATTAACTACAATAGACTGAGCCGCCATTGAGCATCAGTAAAAGTACAATATGTTGGATTTAAATAAAGAACAGTCTAATTCGTTTTCTAATCAAGTCGTTGATTGGTATCACCTTCATGGGCGTAAAACACTTCCATGGCAGTTGGGTAAAACACCTTATAAAGTGTGGGTGTCTGAGGTGATGCTCCAGCAAACTCAAGTTATTACTGTTATCCCATATTTTGAAAAATTTATGCAAAGCTTTCCAGATATTATTGCTTTAGCCGATGCTGATGAAGATTTAGTACTGCATCACTGGACCGGCTTAGGGTATTACGCTCGTGCGCGTAACTTACATAAAACAGCTAAAATAGTACGTGACAAGTACCAAGGCGAATTTCCGCAAACGCTTGATGAAGTAATGGATTTACCGGGAATAGGACGCTCTACTGCCGGGGCTGTTTTATCATTGTCGCTTGGGCAGCATCATCCAATTTTAGATGGGAATGTTAAGCGAGTCTTAGCGCGCTACTTTATGATAGAAGGTTGGTACGGTGTTAAAAAAGTCGAAAACCAGCTTTGGCATTTATCAGAGCAATTAACACCTAAAAATAATGTCACCGAATTTAATCAAGCTATGATGGATTTAGGTGCGAGTGTTTGCTCACGCAGTCGTTTTGATTGTGAGGCTTGCCCATTAAATTCAGGTTGTGGTGCTTTTAATGCAGGTAAAGTAAAAGAGTTTCCACGTTCTAAACCTAAAAAAGCAGTGCCGAAGAAGAGTTGTCATCAGTTAATTATTCAGTGCGGCGATAAAGTGCTTATGGAAAAACGCCCTAACAGCGGTATTTGGGGAGGACTATTTGGCTTTTTTGAATTTAATGAGTACGAGGAGCTTCAAATGTTTTTAGCTCAGCAAGGATTAGAAGCCGACTTAGTAGAGCTTGAAGCGTTTATTCATGTGTTTTCACATTTTGAGCTGAAGATTAATCCGCATGTGCTCAATGTTAAGAACATTCCTGATGTAGTAAATGACAAACAATTAGTGTGGTATCCGCTTGATCAATCAATAGAGGTTGGCCTAGCAGCGCCAACTAAAAAGTTGGTTAAACAAATTACAGCAATAGTATAGAATAGCCCCATATTTAGCGTTAGAGAGAATCAATCATGGCACGTACAGTATTTTGTCAAAAGTTACAAAAAGAAGCCGAAGGGCTTGGCTTTCAGTTATACCCTGGTGAAGTTGGTGAAAAGATTTTTAATAACATCTCTAAAGAAGCGTGGGGTCAGTGGCAGCATAAGCAAACAATGCTTATTAACGAAAAGCATTTAAATATGATGGACCCAGAGCACCGCACATTTTTAGAAGAGCAAATGGTTGGCTTTTTGTTTGAAAACAAAGATGTGGAAATTGAAGGTTATCGACCGCCTGAAAAATAATATTTTGAACATTAAAAAAGGGCTAAATAGCCCTTTTTTTGTGTGCGATTATTTAATCACTTAACTCATCTTCTTGCTCAGAGATTTTAATTTGTTCTTTTAAAAATTGAGCTGCCTTAGAGTATTCAATTTCTAACTTATCTCTTAAGTCTATTAATTCATCGGTAGTGAGTTCACCTTTTTTACATTTATCTTCAAATGCACTTGAAAGTTCAGCCACCGTTAGGGCACCAATTGTTTTAGAGATCGATTTTAATTGATGACACCCTTCAATAATCTCATCTAAATCGTTAACCATAACGCCTGAATTAATCCCCTTAATTAGCCCTTGGCTTTGTTCTAAATACATTTTGAAAAAGCGTAACTGTTTAGCTTCGTCACCATTTACATATTTAGCAACCGCTTCCATATCAATAGGTAGCGCCATGGTTTGATGGATAACTACATTTGGGTTTTGGCTTTGCTTATCGCTCCAGCGTTTTAAGGTGTCCTCTAACGCGTTTAGCTCTATAGGTTTGGTAATGAAGTCGTTTATACCTACGGCTAAACAACGCTCTTTTTCGCCTTTAAGTGCGTTTGCTGTTACAGCAATAATGTAAGGCTGTGCATCAATTGATTCTAATAGCTCTGCTTCGTTACGGATTTTTTCGACCATATCGTAACCCGACATTTTAGGCATGTGTAAGTCGGTTAAAATAAGTGAGTAATCACCTTTTCTCCACATATCTAAGCCTTCTTCACCGTTGTTTGCTATCTCAACGCCAAAACCTAGTATGTGTAATTGATCGGTCAGCACTTGTTGGTTTAAAAGGTTATCTTCAACAAGTAAAACCAATTTGTTTGATTTACGAGCTTGCTCAACATTTAAATAGTTATTAAGTGTTTTGGTTTTTTTAATTTGTTTAGGTGTATGCAAACCTGCAGCGACTAAAATAGACAGCATAAAGTTAGACTTACATAAAGGAGAGGCATTAATATAAAAAATATTATTATGATTTATAGCCGCTTCATCAAGCTTGCTTAGTACAACAACTTGTTGGTTATAATCCTCTAATGAATAAAATAAGCGTCTTAGCAGCGCGTTTGTTTTATCCATATTGTCTATGCCATCAGCCACCCAAATAATATCTTGCGAATGTTGGTGCTCTTCAATTTCTTCTTCTGTGTGTGCATAAACTATTTTAGCGCCCATAAACGATAAATAACGGTACATTGTTTTTTCACGTTCTAGGTGATTACTAACTACAACAATTTGCTTACCATTTAATGCACCTTTGTGTGCGTACTTAATTCTACCCGATGTGCTAAACGGCAGTTCAACAGTAAACTCACTGCCAATTCCTGTATGGCTAGTTACATGAATAGTACCTAGCATAAGCTCAGTTAAGCTTTTACAAATAGAAAGACCTAAACCTGTCCCTCCATATTCTCGGGTAATCGAATTTTCGGCTTGAATAAACGGATTAAATATTTCGCGTAGTTGTGCCTGCGACATGCCTTTACCGTTATCAGTTACGCAAAAGCGTAAGGTAAAGTGATCAGTCGTATTATGTACCACCTCTACTGATATTTTTACATGCCCTTGGGTTTTTTCATCAGTGCTCGTAAATTTAATTGCGTTGCTACATAGGTTATAAAGAACCTGACGTACACGTACGCTATCACCGGTAAGATTTATAGGAATATCTGGTGCTATTGCTAGCTCTAAATCAAGCTCACGTTTTTTAGCAACAGATGAGAGCACACGAGCAACTTCTTCAATAGTATCGGTTACCGAAAATGGGATCGGGTCAATATTTAGCTTTCCAGCCTCAATTTTAGAAAAATCTAAAATATCATCCAAAATGCTCAATAACGAAAATGCTGATTCACGAATAATCGTACTTAAACGATGCTGAGCGCCATCAAGTTCGGTCTGGCGCAGTAAATCAATAGTACCTATAACACCATTCATCGGTGTTCTTATTTCGTGACTCATCGTTGCTAAGAATGTTGTTTTAGTTTCGCTTGCTCGCTCTGCTTTTAATGTGGCTTGCTCAAGCGCTAAGGTACGATTTTGCACTTCGGCTTCTAGGCCATTTTGTAATTTATAAAGCTCTTTTTGTGCAGAGTCATTCTCGCTCATTGCAGTTTGTACTTTTTGTAGCAATAAGTTGATGTTTTTTGCTACTACACCTAAACCAATATCAAGTTGCTCATCAACATTACTATTGTAATTAGCATCTTCAGTAATTGCCTGTAACTCTTGAGTAAGAGTGTCAGTACTTTTACGTAAGCGCGTATTAATGTACATATTAAACATTAAAGTAAGTATAAATAATGCAGCAACACTCGCTATCGCGATGATGTAAGCGATAACTTGAGAGTCTTGAACGCTTAAAGGCGTGGCTGGTATGTTTTGCTTAATAATAAGCTCGCCAATGGGCTGATCGTTTAACAATAGTAGGTGATGCAGAATACCTTCTTCTTTTAAGTGCTTTTCAGTTTTAACAGAAGCGATGGCTGGTTTACTGCTGCTATATACCAACTGAGTATCTGATGTAGCATTGAAGCGATATAGAGTATATTCAAAGTCACCGTCTAATAAGGAGGTTAAATCAAGTAACTGTTTTACTTTACCTTGACCATACATAGTTAATGCATCAACCATAGGTAAGTCTAATCTATCGGCAAGCGTTACAATATTAATAGATGATGCTGGTTGGGCTGTCTTAACTTCAGTTTGTGTATAAAATGAGTGGGCAACAATAGCGAGCGCTGTTACAGCAATATTAATGATTAAAAAAAGTGGCAGTAAGCCTTTTACTGGCGATGAGAATTTACTCTGCATTGATTGTTTCCAATTGATGTGTTTTTACTACGATAAGTCCCTATCGTACGTATCTAAGCTAATCGTAACATTTACAAAAAATAATTCACTACGGTTTTAGTCTGATTTAGTTATATTTATTTATAGTTATAGCCCGATTTGTGGTAAAAATGAACGTTATTAATAAAAAATGTACTGAGTTGTCTGAAAACCGTTCAAACAGTTATAAAGAAGAAAAAAAAAGTTGACTTGTAAGGGCAAAACTCGTTTAATACGCCGCACGCCCAGATAGCTCAGTCGCTAGAGATGAGTGGGAATTGCATTAAAAATCCTTTAAGATTTTTAATTAGCACTGTTTAAGTGCCTCGATAGCTCAGTTGGTAGAGCAGAGGATTGAAAATCCTCGTGTCCCTGGTTCGATTCCGGGTCGAGGCACCATTTATTAAAGTAGTGGTGTTTAATCAACAGTTTAAACATTATTACGCGTGCCTTAGCACACAGTTTTGTGTGCCGACTTAGCTCAGCTGGTAGAGCAACTGACTTGTAATCAGTAGGTCAACC
>NZ_JADYWQ010000025.1:0-46691 GCF_015864725.1 Pseudoalteromonas sp. NSLLW24
GGAGTGGTAGTTCAGTTGGTTAGAATACCGGCCTGTCACGCCGGGGGTCGCGGGTTCGAGTCCCGTCCACTCCGCCACTTGTTATTTCCTCAATAACAAGTTTATAAAATCCTTGATTAAATAATTTAGTAAAACATTCTTTGGCTATCAGCTAAAAAATCGACTTTTTAATATTCCTCTTATTCCTAAATATTCATCTTCTTCTATCTCCATGAATAGTTAAACACTTAGCACTGAATACCGCTCCAGTCTTAAATTGCCCCATGGTGTCACACATGACGTAATTAGCTCTTATCGGCTATAACGGCTAGTTAAAGTATTTACTCGTGCCAGAAGCTATTTCAGCGATTTTAACCACCTTAATTTTTTCATGGGTGGTATGCAGTGTGAGCTACAGCACCACTCCAATCATTATACCACTCCAATCATTATACCAATCCGCAATAATACTTAATCATTTTGCGGGGCTAAACGTGTCGCTACCTGTGTTAAAAAATTCTCATTTACGACTGCATGGATGCAGAAGGTAGAGCAATGCAGGAGCAATTGCCGAGAAAAACTAAATAGCGAATTTTTTGCCTAGCTATCAACACGTTTCTCCATCCTCAAAATAGATCACTTAATTAAGCGAATTGGTATTAGTTGTTTCTCATAACAGAATTCTTATAATGAATAGTCAGTTTAGAGGGATATTTTATGATTGAAGTCATAAGCTTAAATAAGCAATTTTCAGGCAATGTTGTTTTTAAGGATTACAACAAAGTTTTTTCAGATCAAAAGGGGTGTATTGAAGCGCCTAACGGCCAAGGAAAAACGACATTACTGATGATGCTAGCAGGACTTGAAAAGCCGCAAAGTGGTTCACTTTTATTTGCTGGTAGCCGATTGAACACTCCAACAAAAACCGTAGCAATTGCCAGTGACCGTATTGCGTTACCAGATTTTTTAACTGCAAATCAAATTATTGATTTATCTGTTAACACATTAGGTTGCGATTGGCCCCATTCGCTGGTTAACGGGTTTAACTTTAATGCATTTTTAAATACGCGATTCGAAGCACTGTCGTCGGGCAATCAAAAAAAATGCCAGCTAATTTTAGCATTAATGCGTAAATCACCTTATTTATTATTAGATGAGCCAAGTGCTGCGCTCGATCAAACCAGTATTCACACTCTTTTAAACCAACTCGATGCTTATTTGGCTGACAAACCCAATGGGCAAATTATCATTACTTGCCATGAGCCCGCTGTGTTTATTGAGCATGGTTTTAAGTGTGTCTCGCTATGAGTATCATAAGCATAAAAAGCAAACTTAATCAGTATCTCGCGTTTATAGGTTACCGGTATTTAGCGTACACGTTTGAGCTTAAGCAATTGCTTCAACAGCTAAAAAACTTTGGTTTGTTATTTTTAGTGGTGTTGGGATCATCCGCTCTTGGTTTTGTATTATTGCTTTTTTTAGGCTTAGGGAAAATTATAGATAGTGCAGATACGCCTTTATATGGCGCGCAAATGGCACTATTTTACTTGTTATTGCAAAGCGTGATGATAAGCGCAATGAAACTGGCGATTAAAAATAGTAACCAACGGCTGTTTCAACTTACGATCGCTCACTCTAGCTGGCTTCACCTTGCCGATATTAAATTGTTATTTATCAGCAATGGCTGGCTTATCGCTAGTTTGTTGATAGCGCTTGATCTTACCTTTGAACAGTGGTTAAAGGTGCCGCATTTTATAGTATTTATGTTTATTCAGTTAGGATTAGGCATTGTGTGTTTATACAAACCTAGCGCACTAGTTTATGGTTTTATGTTAAGCGGCCTTTTTTTATTCACTCCCATCAACATACCGCCGCTTATTTATCATATTGTTTTTTCAATCATCTTTAGCATTAGCTTGCTTATACCTAGAGTTAATATAAATGGGCGTGTTAGTGTTCGGTCACTGTTTGGTTTTTGGTTTTGCTACTTTATAAATCACAGCTGGACACTGGTATGGCGTATGTCGTTACTTTTATGTGTGTTTATGGCCTCGACTACGTTAGCTGCTGAGCGTGCTGATCTCGTTAATATACTTGATGCTGTGGCGATGGCTTTTATTGTATTATTTTGCAGCTCATTACAATTTGATTGCGCTAAAGTTTATGCACAATATCGCTTATTTTTTAATACATGCCAAAAAGCACGGACGTTTTATATTAGCCAGTTTATACCTAGTATGCTGTTGTTTTTAGCGACCTTCGTAACTTACAGCATTACGTTTGAGAGATTAAACATTATTTTGTTGAGTTTAGGTTTACCGTGGTGTTTGTTGCAGGTTTATTTTGCACAAAAAAAACCAGCGCATTATGCGCTGGTTTGGATTTTTTTTACAGCTGGGCTGCTTGCTTTACTAAATTAGTTAAGCTGCATCAGCTTCTTTTTTAACGCTATTACGCGCGGCTTTGCCTGCAAGTAAGTCAGCTGGGTCGAAGTCATCAACGTTAATAACATCTAAACGAGATTGCTCAACAGCAGCTAGTTTATCAGCCTCTGCTTGGCTTAATATGCCTGCTTCAAGCCCCATTTGCGCTACTTTATCAAGCTGGAAGAATGGCAGTTTAAGACCTTTTTCTTTGCATACACGGTCAAATAATGGCTCAACAGCAAGTACGTCTTTAAGCGTTTGCTCTTGACGACCTACAAGGTTAAGCGGCTCATTTGTTAAGTATACATAGCTTGCTAAACGGTTACGCGTTTCACTAGGTACTTGTAGTAGTTGCGCAAGTTTATGCTCAAGTTGGTCAGTTGGTTTACGAACCGGGCGACCAAACGGGAATAACAATACTTTTAACACGGCACGTAGTGGAGCCGAAGGCATGTTATTAATTAAATCAGCAAGTGCACGTTGGCAATGGTAAAGGTGATCTTGGCAACTCCATTTTACTAGAGCAAAATCTTCTTTTTTACGGCCTTCATCGTTGTAACGCTTAAGCGTTGCAGACACTAAGTATAAGTAACTAAGTAAGTCACCTAAACGTGCTGAAATACGTTCTTTACGTTTTAGTGAACCACCAAATACTGCCATGCTAATGTCTGACATAAGAGCAAGTGATGCACTAAAGCGTGACGCTATACGGTAAAACTCAGCGGTTTCGTCGTTGTAAGGCACACTTGTAAAACGAGCGCCGGTAAGAGCAAGCCACTTAGTACGTACAAGGTTCGACATAGTAAAACCAATGTGACCCATTAGCGCTTTATCAAATACGTTAAGCGCTTCTTCTCGGTCTTCAATTTCGCACGCACCTAGCTCGGTAAGTACAAATGGATGACAGCGAATAGCACCTTGACCATAAATAATCATATTACGGGTCAAGATGTTTGCACCTTCAACGGTAATGGCAATAGGTGCACCTTGATAGCCACGACCTAAATAGTTATTTGGCCCAAGCATGATGCCCTTACCGCCAAGTACATCCATTGCATGAATAGTTGCATCACGCATTTGCTCTGTCAGGTGGTATTTAATAATGGCAGAAACAACCGATGGCTTTTCGCCTAAATCAACCGCACCCGTAGACATGCTAACCGCAGCATCAGAGCTGTAAGCGTAACCAGCTAATTTAGCTAGTGACTCTTCAACACCTTCCATTTTACCTATAGGTAAACGGAACTGACGACGAATGCGGCTATAAGCACCTGTCGCAATAGCAATCATTTTAATGCCACCGGCAGAGTTTGACGGCAATGTAATTGCACGACCAACCGATAAACATTCAACCAACATGCGCCAGCCTTGACCAGCCATATCTGGACCACCAATAATATAATCAAGTGGTACGAAAATGTCTTTACCGCGAGTAGGACCATTTTGAAATGGTACGTTAAGCGGGAAATGTCGACGACCAATTTCAACTCCAGGAGTATCCGTTGGAATAAGTGCACAGGTGATGCCTGGCTCTTTATTATCGCCAATTAGGCCGTCTGGATCTTGTAATTTAAACGCAAGTCCAAGCACGGTAGCCACTGGGGCAAGTGTAATGTAACGCTTATTCCACGTTAAACTAACACCCACAACCTCTTCACCATTCCATTGCCCTTTACATACCACACCGTAGTCTGGAATTGAGCTTGCATCAGAACCCGCTTCTGGCGAAGTTAACGCAAAACATGGAATTTCTTGACCGCTCGCTAGGCGCGGTAAGTAATGATCTTTTTGCTCTTTTGTACCATAGTGTTGTAATAATTCACCTGGGCCTAAAGAGTTCGGTACACCAACAATTGACGAAAGTAATGTTGATTTACTTGTTAGTTTTTGAAGTACACATGATTGTGCAAATGCAGAAAACTCTAAACCGCCGTATTCTTTTTTGATGATCATGGCAAAGAATTTATTATCTTTTAGATATTGCCATACATCTTGAGGAAGGTCGGTTAGTTCGTGCGTTGCTTCCCAATCGTCCAACATGCTACATACTACTTCAACAGGGCCATCAACAAAGGCTTGCTCTTCAATAGTAAGTTTAGGAACTGGGTATTGGTGAAGTTTTTTCCAATCTGGGTTACCGCAAAATAAGTCAGCTTCCCACCACGTCGTACCGGCATCAATAGCTGATTTTTCAGTATCAGACATGCTTGGCGTTACTTTTTTAAACGTAGCAAAAATAGGCTTGATGATATATTGCTGACGAAGGCCAGTAACAGAAAGAGGAACCGCGATGATCAAAAAGATCAACCAGCTAATTAAACCAAAAGCACCTGCAAAGGTACCAATTAATAAAGTTATAGCCGAAACACCAAGTGCTGTGTTCCAACTTGCTCTGTGGTAAACCGCAGTGCAAAGCAACGCGATTAGAACCAGTGTAAATATGAGTGTCATTTTTATTCCTTAATAGAGGTCAGACCACCTCACTTAGAGTAGCGCTAGTAACAGTAATTTTCAAGTACATAACGATGTTAAATTGTAGTAGAAAGTAACTTAAATACGATATTTAATTACCCGACAGAGGAACGCACAATAACTATCGTATAGTCAAAGCATTAACCGTAAGTAGTGTTAACGTAAAAATAAATAAATCTAATAGCAAAATGACACTTTTTAAGTAAGTATAGCCGTTATAGCGGGCTGCAAATTAGTGTACGCTTAATACACAAATATAACGCTATTTATTTTAATGTATGGTTTTTAAGGGTTATTTTATTAATGTGTGAATTACTTGGCATGTCAGCCAATGTGCCTACCGATATTTGTTTTAGTTTTTCAGGCCTTTTAGAGCGTGGCGGAAACACGGGACCACATAAAGATGGTTGGGGTATTACATTTTACGAAGGTAAAGGCTGTAGAACCTTTAAAGATCCGCAGCCGAGTTATCAATCTGAAATTGCAAAGCTAGTTAAAGCATACCCCATTAAAAGTGTCTCGGTTATTAGCCATATTCGCCAAGGTAACCGCGGGAGAGTATGCCTTGAAAATACTCATCCTTTTACGCGAGAGTTATGGGGGCGCGAGCTTACTTACGCTCATAACGGGCAGCTATCTAATTATCATGATTTAAAACCGCAGTACTATCGCCCAGTAGGTAACACCGATAGCGAACTCGCTTTTTGTTGGTTACTTGATAAAATTCGTGAAAAATACCCAAAGCGTCCAAGTAATATGGCGTCGGTTTTTAGATACGCCGCTAAGCTTTCGCATACCCTTCGTGAAAAAGGGGTGTTTAATATGCTATTGACCGACGGGGTGTTTGTTTTAGCGTATTGCACTAATAACTTACATTACATAACGCGCCGTGCGCCATTTGGTAAAGCAACGTTGATTGATGCCGACATGGTGGTTGATTTTCAACAAGAGACCACACCAAACGATGTAGTGACGGTTATAGCTACAAGGCCTTTGACGAATGATGAGCGTTGGCAAAAAATGGAGCCGGGGGAATTTGCATTGTTTAAAATGGGTGAGCTAATTTAGCCCACCTATTTTAAATATTAGTTTAACTTTAGTTTAATTAAATTTAGTTAGCTTCTTGAGGTTGTTGTGCTGTTGCAGGCGCAACAGCTGTAGGTGATGTAACAGTAAATGAATTCATTTGAACTTCAAACTGCTCCATACCTTTTTCGCCTTTCCACATACGTACCAGCATGTAATCCATTTCTGGCGCAAACCATGCAATTGCTTGGCGTTTATCGTTATCGTATAAACGTTTTACTTTAATGGCTTCTACATTACCGATAGGTAGGGAGATCATCTCTTTTTCAACAACTTCAAAGTTGTAGTCGCGGCGGTTACCTTTTTTGTCTATAAGCGGGAATGAAAAGCTCGTTTCGCCTTTTTTCAATCCTTCGCGCACTTGCACTTGGTATGAAATAGCATCCTGAAATTCATCAGTCCATTCGCATTTAAGTGGGTATTCGCTAGCGCTGCTAGTCACTACTTTGTTTGTTGTATCAAAATCAATTTTATAATCTTTATCTGGGCCTGTACCGGTGCGGATCATATTGTAATGATGCGGGGTAACCTTGCCATCTTTAAAGGTAAACTTTGATGTTTCTTCACGAGAATCAGAGAAAATCATCCACTCAATATTGCTGTGGTATGTTAGTTCATAAGTATCGTCGCCCATTTTTTTGAGCTCACGAACAGCCTCACCATGATTTTTACCTTTGCGTAAAATATCGTAGTTAGCTTGATATTGGGTCAATTCGCCTGCAATTAGGCTAGTTGGAAGTAAAGCGCCCGCACATAACAACAGGGCACTTATTTTTTTATTGTGAGTAGTGCGCGCCGTGTGCAGGAAGTTGTTTTTTGTCAAGAACTGCATAATCTGCTTCCATAGTAAGTCTGTGTTCACTGAACCACTTGACCACCAAAGGATAAATTATATGCTCTTGCTCATGCACGCGTTTTGCTAATGTTTCTGCTGTATCATCCTTGAGTACAGGTATTTGCGCCTGAAGAATAACGGGACCGCCGTCTAATTCTTCAGTAACAAAGTGAACACTTACGCCATGAACATCGTCTTTTGCATCAATTGCTCTTTGGTGGGTATTCAGCCCCTGATACTTAGGCAACAAAGATGGATGAATGTTCAACATTTTTCCAACATATTTTTGCACTAAGCCAGGAGTAAGAATACGCATAAACCCAGCTAATACAACTAGATTTGGCATAAAAGAGTCGATAACGTTCATTAATTGCGCATCGTACGCTTCGCGCGAGTCAAAATCTTTATGACTGAGCACTTTTGTAGCAATACCTGCTTTTTTTGCACGCTCTAGGCCATAAGCGTCTGCTTTGTTACTAATAACAGCCGCTATATGTCCGTTTATCTCGCCACGTTCGCAGGCATCTATGATGGCTTGTAAATTAGAGCCACTACCTGAGATTAAAACTACCAGACGAGTCGGTGCCATTACTTAGCACCACCTACAATTTCAACTTGCTCTTCGCCAGCTGCTGCATCTTGAATTTCACCAAGGTGCCACGCATTTTCACCCAAGTCTTTTAGCATTGTTAAGCTTTGCTCAAGTTTGTCTGCAGGAACTACTAAAACCATACCTACACCACAGTTAAATGTACGGTACATTTCGTGTGTAGTAATATTACCGTTTTCTTGTAACCAGTTAAAAATAGGTGGCCACTGCCAGCTATCACCTTTAACTACAGCTTTTGCTGAAGCGGGTAATACGCGTGGAATGTTTTCCCAAAAACCGCCGCCAGTAATATGCGAAAGCGCATGTACGTCAACGTTTTTGAATAACTCAAGTAAAGGTTTTACGTAAATACGAGTAGGCTCAAGTAAAGTTTCGCCTAAAGTTTTACCTTCAAAGTCAGCGCTGGTATCAGCTTTTGACACTTCAAGTACTTTACGAATTAAAGAGAAGCCATTTGAATGAGGGCCGCTTGATGCAAGTGCAATAAGCTGATCGCCTGCTGCTACTTTTGTGCCATCAATAATTTTTGATTTTTCTACAACGCCTGTACAAAAGCCTGCCATGTCGTAGTCTTCACCATCATACATACCTGGCATTTCAGCTGTTTCGCCACCAATTAGGGCACAACCTGAAATTTCACAACCTTTGCCAATACCTGTAACTACGTCAGCTGCTGTGTCTACATCTAGTTTACCAGTTGCATAGTAATCTAGAAAAAACAGGGGTTCAGCACCTTGAACAATTAAGTCGTTTACACACATTGCAACTAAATCAATACCAACAGTATCGTGTTTTTTTAAGTCGATTGCTAAACGTAGTTTAGTACCAACGCCATCTGTGCCTGCAACTAATACTGGTTGCTTGTAGCCTTCAGGAATTTCGCAAAGTGCGCCAAAACCACCAATTCCGCCCATTACTTCAGGACGACGAGTTTTTTTAACTACGCCTTTAATACGCTCAACAAGTGCATTACCAGCGTCGATATCTACGCCCGCGTCTTTATAGCTTAGAGACTGTTTTTGTTCGCTCACAGGTTTTCCTCAAAATAGTTGTTTTGGGTTGCTTAGAAACGCGCGTATTTTACAACAATTGCAAGGTCGCGGCTAGCTCAAATGTAATTTTGAAATAATTAACAAGGACACTTGTCCGCTGTCTGTTGTTTAAATAAACAAAAAAACGCCCGTAGGCGTTTTTTTAGTATTAAAGGCGTTAAATTAACAGCTATGCTTTTGCGGTTAATATGGCTCGAAGTGGAGCGGGGTAGCCTTCAATTGTTTTACTTGTATCGTTTGGATCTAAAAAGTCGATTAACGATTCGTTTTCCATCCAATCGGTTTTGCGTTGCTCTTCAAGCGTGGTAATAGCGCAATCTTTTATTTGCACATCTTTAAAGCCAACGCGTTCCATCCACAGTTTTAATGCTGCAGTACTTGGAATAAACCAAACGTTGCGCATTTTAGCGTAGCGGTCGGTAGGGACTAATACTGTGTTTTCATCACCTTCAATTACTAGCGTTTCAAGTACGAGTTCGCCGCCTGGGCGAAGCTGCGCTTTTAACTGTGCTAAAAAGTCGATAGGTGAGCGACGATGATAAAGTACGCCCATCGAAAAAACCGTATCAAACGCTTTAAGTTCCGGTAATGCTTCAACGCCTAGTGGCAGTAAATGCACGTTTTCGTCTGGGTTGTAGTGTTTAATTGCCTGAAACTGACATAAAAATAAATCAGACGGATCAATACCCACTACAAACTCTGCGCCTTCACCGCGCATACGCCATAAATGATAACCTGAGCCACAACCAATATCTAAAACGGTGCGGCCTTTTAATAGCTCAATATGAGGTAGGAGTCTGTCCCACTTCCAATCACTGCGCCACTCTGTGTCTATTTCAATTCCGTGCACATTAAATGGGCCTTTGCGCCATGGCATCATGCGTTTTAATAAATGCATGGCTTGCTTTTGCTCGCCATCACTCATCTCCCCTGGTGCGCCAATTTCTACCTTAGTAGAAATATCAACGTGTGTTGTAGCCACCTCTGGCAAGTTTTTAAGTACTTTTTGCCATTTAGGTAAATCACCGTGGCTAGCCTCGTTTTGCCAATGTTTTAATTGTGCAGGCAAGGTTTCTAGCCAATGACTAAGTGGGCTTTGTGCGATAGATGCGTAAAATTGGTTAAACCATTGAGACATGGATGACTCTCTTTATTTAATTGCTACCATTGAGCAAAAATTAAAACATTGATACCACACTTGAGTTTGGCTAAAACCAATATCTTGTAAGCGAGTAAAGTGAGCGCTTAGTGTATCTGGGCGCATAACGTTTTCGATGGCGGTACGCTTTTGGCTTATTTCAAGCTCAGAGTAACCATTGTGTCGTTTAAAGTCGTGGTGCAAATCAATCAATAAATTGTCGCATTGCTCGTTTTCAGCTTTAATTTTTTCGCTTAACAGTAATACGCCGCCAGGTTTTAAATTAGCATATATTTTTTCAAGCACAGCTTGGCGCTGCGCATGTGGAATAAACTGCAAAGTAAAGTTCATTGCTACTACTGAGGCGTTTTGAATCTCAAGCTCGTTAATATCGCCCAAAGTAACAGTAACAGGCACATCTGATTTAAAACCTTGTAAATGTACCTTACAACGCTCAACCATAGCTTGAGAATTATCTACCGCTATTATATGGCAGTTATCGGTGCGAATATTTCGTCGCATGCTAAGCGTTACTGCACCCAGTGAGCAGCCTAAATCATAAAGATTTGAGTTACTTTGCGCGTATTCACCGGCAAGTTTACCCATTGTACTGACAATAGTTGCGTAGCCAGGCACAGAGCGCTGGATCATATCTGGAAAAACTTCGACTACATTTTGGTCAAAGCTAAAATCTTTTACTTGTTGCTCAGAGGCATAAATACTGTCTTTTATGGTCACGAAGGCAGTCTCTTTGTAAATAATGGCGCTATTTTAACATTTTATACTGGATAGTCAGTGATAAATTCAGTAGCTTGACTAGAATTATGAATAATAAGTATAAAAGAGAAGATTAAATGAGCAAAAGTAAGGTCATCAGCACAGACGATATATTAGCAACCCTTTGTCATTCAGTGACAGGCGTACTCACATCAGCCAGCGGCAATGGTATTAGCTACTCAGCCATGGTGCAAAAAATAACACGTACATGTATGCGACCAGATATTGGCTGCTTTGTTTTATTTGACGGCGGTTTTACAGGGCTTGTAATTACCAACTTTACTTCGCAAGCGGCGATGGAAATTTATGGCGATTACATGCGAAACATGGGAATGCCAGAAGATGAAATAGCGCATAGCCATTTATCAGACGACGTATCAAACGTACTAGGCGAGTTGATGAATCAAATTGTTGGCGACTTTACGTCTAAAGTGCGCGAGCAGTTACATACTTCAATTACGCAAAACCAGCCAAAAATGATGGCAATAAACAAGCAAGTGCAAATATCGGTAGATACCACGATGGATCGCCCGCAAGCCCGCCGCGTAACATTCACTACAAGTAAACAAAATATCTTTTACTTGGAATTAGCGATGGATAAAACAGAGTTTATTAAATTACACGACTTTGATATTGCAGAAGCACTAGACCCAGACGACATAATTGAAAACGAAGCACGTAAAAAAGCGGATAAAGAAAAAGCATCTACAGCAGTAGAGCAAGACGATGCCGATGATGATTTTATGGCAGGCTTAGGACTTTAATTATATGTAGGTTGGGTAGAGCGAAGCGAAACCCAACGACTGCTCAGCTATTAATCTTTAGCTGTTAGTGATCAGATTAGTGATTAAAATAAAAGCGCGATTTATATCGCGCTTTTTCGTCATGTTAGCTTTATTTGAATAAGTAAACCTACTCTTTAAACTTATAACCCATACTATAAACCGCAGCTATTGGGTTTAGCCCTGCTTGAATGTCGTTAATCTTTTTTCGTATATTTTTAATGTGTGTATCTATGTTGCGATCGGAGATGTCGGTTGTGTCGCTGTATACGTTATTAATAATATCTTCGCGGGTAAAAACACGCCCTACGTGGCTTATAAATAGTAAAAATATTTTAAACTCGACGGCGGTAAAGCCAATACTTTTGCCGTTTAGGCGGGCTTCGTAATCGTCTTTGTGTAATTGAAAATTATTATAAATGATGATGTTGGTTTTAGGCTGGCTGGTCCTTCTTAGTACAGCTTTTATGCGCGCTATAACTTCTTTAGGGCTGAAAGGTTTGCATATGTAGTCATCGGCGCCGATCTCTAAACCCTGTAAGCGGTCTATTTCTTCACTTTTTGCGGTAAGCATAATAATAGGCACGTTTGAAAAGGCTCTAATTTGCTTACATAGTTCTATGCCATCAACATCTGGCAGCATTAAATCAAGAAGTATTAAATCTACAGCGTTTTGTTTTACAAAACTAACTACACCTTTGCCGCTATTAAAGTGCTCAGTTTCGTAATTTTGTTGCTTAGCATAGGCAATAAGTACCTCTGCAATGTTTTCTTCGTCTTCAACGATAAGTATTTTTTGTGATGCCATTATTTTAACCTAAAAGTGTCAGTGTTATTTTTACTTCTAGCCCACCGAGTGGTGAGTTGTGCAACGATATTTGACCGCCATGTGCCTCTACTATTTGTTTGCAAAGTGCAAGTCCTAAGCCCGAGCCGCCGTGCTCTCGGCTTCGAGATTTTTCAACGCGATAAAAACGCTCAAACAATTTTTGTAAGTCGTTTGGTAAAACACCTGGGGCTGAGTCTTGTAAAATAAGCTCAATTTTATTAGGTGTTTTGTTGGCAATTATTATTACTTGCCCACCTTTATGCGTGTATCTGCAGGTATTTTCTAACAGGTTTGAAAATAGTTGCACAAGGCGTTCTTTATCGCCATTTATTATACATTTACCGGCTTTGGCTAAGCTTTTGCTATCTACATTTAATTCACGCTCTTTAAAGCGAGCGGTGTAGTTTTCAATTGATTGCTCAAAAATGCTTATTAAATCAGTACGCGCATTGTTATAGGTTAAATTAACGCTACCTGTTTGTGCTAGTTGGGCTAGGTCGTCAACAATGTGACTTAAATTATCTACTTGGTTTATGAGTAAATTAATGCGCTTTGTGTCGACTGTAAATACGCCATCTTGTACGGCTAGTAAATGCGAGCGTAGTACGGTAAGTGGGGTTCTTAATTCGTGGGATGTGTCTGACACCCATTGAAACCGCATTTGTTGGTTTTGCTCAAGCGTGTGGGCTAAGGCATTAAAGTTGTTGGATAGGGTACCTAGCTCATCTTTACTAGAGGAGGTTATTCTGCTGGCAAAATTTCCTTTTGTTAACTCATCGGTGCCAGTTACTATTTGCTTTATTGGTTTTATTAAATGGCGAGATAACACAATAGCCATAATAAATGCGAGCGCAATAACGAGTAATGTGATCATAAAATAGTTATGAAATTGCGCTGCTAAAAAGGCTTTTGCTGGGCTACTTTGCACAAGCTTTGAAGGTACTAAACCTATCCAGCCTATAACGTTATTGTTTAATAAAATAGGTTCTATATGTGGGTTGTCGTTTAAATTAGCTCTACCAACAACAACCTTTTTATTTTGATCATATAAACTTATACGCTGCCCAGTTTTAAGGGAACCTGCAGGTAAGTGTACCCACAATAAAGAGGGCGTTGCATTGCTGCTATTTGGTTTGGGTGGGGTGCTTGTGTGTTTATTCGTTTCAGGCTCGCCTGGCTTTTTTTGTGGCTCAACAATAGAGCGCCATAATTGTGTGTTTTGCGTAATGGGTTGCCAACTGCCTAATTCGCTATAAAGCTCAATAAGTTGCTGCTTAACCATTGCTACATGCTTTGTTTCTTCTTGTTCAACAAAGTCGTTAAACCCTGACGAAAAGGTCATGTATATAAACACAAACATAAGCCCAACAAGGGCGATATTAGTGATAAAAAAAGCTAAAAAGAATTTATGTATTAATTTCACTGATTGGCAAATAGTAAAAATCATGTGTTAACGTACCAAGCAGTATTGCATATTGATTATGTGCCTACAATTAGCGTATTTAGGGAGTTGCTTACTAAAATCCTTTTTAAGTAAGCTTTTTAGGTATGTTGATTCTTGGGCTAGAACTTTATTTTTGCGGTATCGCCAGCACCCAGTAACTTATATTGTGGTTTTACAAAGCTTGCGTGTACTGCACCTAAACTTTTAGGGAACGATATAGCAAGCTCATCCACTGTTGTAAATGTGTGCTTCGCTTGAAAAACAATTTCTAGGTCGTGCGCTTCGTTGTTGCTGGTGGTAAAAGCGACGCGTTCAAACACGATAACTTGCTGATTTACACGTAAGCTCGTTTTTTGTTTAAGTGCATTTTTTACAAACTCTTCTTGTTGCTCTGCACTTAAGTTTGTAGGCATAAGCTTATCAATATCGCCCATAAGCCATGCTTGCTCGCTTTGCAGCGCTGAAGTTAAATGCTCAGCATTAGTTAATACTTTAACCTCAACTTGCCCGTCTCTTAAAATCACTTGGGCTGTTGTGTTTTTTAATACATGGGCGCTCACTTGAGCGCTCATACTTGTTAAAATACACGCTAGCATTAGCCATTTTAATTTTTTTAAAAAATACATAATTACTACCTTTTATTGAGGCGGTTGATCTTTTTGTTTATTGAGGTTGCTCAATAGTTGCTTTACAAATAAGGGTGTTGTCGGTTTCTAAGTCTTCGCCCCATATGAACTTTGCATTTTCATCCCAGTTAATATCGTCGTAACCGTCTTTTGGTCCTACATCGGCAAAGTTGTGCTCTACTGCATTAGCCCAGTTTGCGTTATCAAAGTTACTTTGCAGCCAGTTAGTTGGCGCTTCTTTTGACATAAATGTACAAACACCTTCGCCTGCGACAGGGTTTGATTCGCTTTCGCATAATTTGTTAAGCGGCGCTTTGTGAAGTATTTCGCATTTAAAGCTTTGATCGCTTACGGCAACTACTTTATTTGTATCGGTGTCGGTAAGTTGCATAATGAAACCGCCATCACCCATTTGCTGATTTTTAGCACCGATGTATTCAAGCCCAGTGTCGTTTTGCTTAAAGTCTTTAATTATTAAATTAAGCTCAATAGGGTAGTTTGCAGAAAACGTAATGCTTTCGGCATTAAATGAACGCTCTGTGGTTATAGGCACAGAATCTTCAACAAGTAACTGCTCGCCTATGTAGGCTGTAAACCAGTTATCAGCCCATGCTTCTAGTTTTAAGTTATGCTTGCCTGTAATGGCAGAATTTGTATTTTGCTTTGTGACTGTAGGTGTAAGGTGATTTGGTTGCGGGCCTCTACAAAATGTACCTGTTTGAACCTTGCCACCATTACTGATGGTTTTTTGTTTAAAGCTATAGCAATCTTTTCCCTGTGATGCAGGGCTGTAGGTAGTAAAGTAGTTTTCACCTTTGTATGAATAGCTCATTGTACGGCTGCCATTTTCAGAGATTGCGTGCGTTAAGTTTTCAACGCCTCCTTGTGGCGGGCGCAGATCGGCTCTTATACCTTGAGTATCGCCACTAAGTGGTGACACTCTTGGTAATTTTGCGGTATCTACTTCACCTACTAAGCACTGAATAATATACGGCGGTGTAGCTGATGTTTGGTAGCGATAGCCAAATGTGTCGTCGGTTTGTCCGTTACATACATCAAGGTCACCTTTGGCAATTGCACTGCCGTCTGGGTTTTTACTGCCATACAGCGGGTAACCATCGTAAGCCCAACCAATAATGGCATCGCTTGATTGGTTTTTCATTGTGTCAATCATACACGTTGGCGATACATGATAATGGTAGTCATCACCTCGTCCTGCGTGTCCGCCACATATATCTAACTGTCCGAGTGCTAACGTGTCGTGTTTTTCATCGTAGCTATTTACGTCCAGTTCACCTTGCGAAGAATAGTCGTATATTGGTACGCCATTAATGGCAACACCTACGGCTGCATCAATTGTTGTAATTGTTTTTGCTTTTTTAGGGTTTAGTTTTATAGGTGCGGCGTAGTCTTTGGCTGGAACGGGTATTTGCTCGTTAGTACCTGTAATACCAGTCATTACTTCATGATCAGGGTAAGTAGATGAGGCAATATAAGCATATTGTTCATCGCACGTAACAGATACGCTTTTATCAAACCCTGCATTATTTACTGATTGTGTAATAGCATCGCAGCGAGGTGATTTTACGTTAGCGGTTAAATATGATTTATCAGGCTTTGGTTGCTCGTTTGGTGTTGGTTTTGAATCCGGTTTTTGCTCGGCGCTATTAGCGCTTCGCGAGTATTTAACCGTCATACTTGCAGTATCGAGAGTAATATCTTTTACAGCGGCGAGTAATGCTGAGCGATCTACTTTTGTATCGCTATTAAAGGTAACCGGTGCAGATAATGCGTACACAGTATAAGTATAGCTTTTTTCACCCGGGCCTTTAGAGCAAGGTGGCGCGTATTGGTTTAAATCGTTTACGCTATTAGAGCCTACTTCACCGAGAGTTTCGCCCGCTTTAATTTGTGTTTTATCGGCGGAAATGTTGTACATGGTCCAATACCAATGCATTCCCTCTGGCGCTTTATGATCCATAATTAACGCATAATATTTGGTTGTGTTAGGTGCACCGCTCCAGTTAAGTGGAGGGCTAATGCTTTGCCCATCGCACGTATAAGTAATAGGCAAGTTACCGCCATCGCTTACCTTTGAGCTTGTTAGAGTAAAATCATTGAGGCTTGATTGTTCAAGTGATTGGCTGTTTTGCTCGTTGCAGGCACTTAAGGTTACACAGCACAGTGCACTGAGTAAAAAGGCATAGGTATTTTTCATCATTTAAAACTCCAAAGATTAAGAGTACATAGAAAGAATTAGCTATTAAGAGTGTAGTTCTCAAATGTAGGGCAATTATGTAGTTTTAAACTTTTTTGTTTTTATTAAGGGCAGGCGTTAAGTTGTGAGTTGCTTACGGGGATAAAAGACTGGGTATGAACGCTTGGTTATGGAAGGAAATATTAACTTAAGCATGGGCGTTATTTTCACTCAGTTAAACAACGGTAAAACCCTTATTTTAAATAAGGATTTTCTCCCATTGCGACGACCACACAAAAAATTCTTAAATCTAACTCTAGCTGGTGATAACTCGGCTCCATATGGCAGCAAAGTTGATAAAAGCCTTTGTTGTGATCTTTTTCTTTAAAGTGGGCGAGCTCATGTACCACTAACGCTTTTAATAATGGCTCGGGAGCGCGCAGTAAGTCGCTGTTTATCGCTAAATCGTGCTTACGGGTTTTACCTTGCATTCGATACGTATGTGTACCAAGTGCGTTGGTGACCATGTCGCCTTGCTTTTTAAATGCTGCGCGCCCAAACGGTGGTGCATTTTTTAAATACTGTTTTTTAAGCTCGGTTGCGTAGTTATAAAGTAGTTTATCGCTAGTAATGGTATGTGCTTGCGGATACTTTTTAAGTAAGTAGTCACATAGCTTTTTGTTATTTATAAGGCTTAATACTTGCTCAACAATGTTAGCTGGGTAGCCGGTAAAGTAACGTGCGTATTCACTCATTATTATTTCTCAGTCGTTTTACTTTTAAAAAAGTGCTTGCTGGTGGGCTTCTTTTTCGCCAGTAAATGGGTTTAATGCTTTGTGATTATAACCAAGGTCCTTACAAAACTGCCTTGCTAATAAAGGTGCTTCTCGGTTATCTGCCGTATGAAAAAACACATAAGGCGTTTTTCCTTCATCAAGCCATTGTTTTACTTTACTCAGCCACGGTTTATAAAAGGGTTTATAGTCGTTTTGTAAATTGGCGATAACAAAGCGCGCCATGGGTTGCGTGCTTGTAGCAATGGCATGCACGGGTAAATGCGGCTTTTTTTGCTGTGCATCTATTAGCGCTTCGGTTGTTGGTTTTACCGCAAATAGGGCGCGAGTATCCATCGATATGCGATTTATGTTGTTTGCCATTAATAACTGATTAAGCGCTATTTCGGCTTCGCCCTTTTGAAAAAACGCAGTATGACGTACCTCTACACCGTAATTAACCTCTTTTGGTAATAGGCTAATAAATTGTGCGAGTTTGGGTAAGTCACCAGGACCAAATGCTTTAGGTAATTGCAGCATGATTTGCCCAGTTTTTTCTAAAATAGGGGAGAACAAGTTAAGCCAATCAGTAAGCTCGGTTTGAACATTAGTTAGATGCAGCTCGTGGCTAAAGCGACGATTAAACTTAAAAGTAAATTTAAAATCGTCGGGTACGCTGTTTGCCCATCGCAATACGGTGCTTGGCGAAGGATCAGCGTAAAAGCTAGTATTGCCTTCAACAGAATTAAAATGTTGTGCGTATTGGCTAAGCATATCGGCGTTTTTACATTGGCTTGAGAATAAATTGCCTTTCCATGCATTACTCGACCACTGCGGGCATCCAATATATAACATACAAACTAGCGCCTTATTATAAAGTGGCGATAGTGTAGCAAATAACAAAACAAGCTGCTGTAAATTCAGGGGCAAAAGCGGCACACGCCCTAGCATCTTGATACTACTTGGGTATAATGCAGGGCTTAATTTGATTATTTTTAGATTGCTAGCGGCTTTATTTGTATTGTGGTGACCTGTTTTTTAAATCACACGCCTTAAAACAAATAAGTTTAGCCGTTTAAGCCTTTTATCTGACAGGAAAACTATGCGCTCTATATATTGCGGACAGCTAAATAAAACTCACGTAGATCAAGAAGTTGAACTATGTGGCTGGATCAACAAACGACGTGACCTTGGTGGACTTATCTTTGTCGATTTACGCGATAGAGAAGGTTTAGTACAAGTTGTATTCGACTCTGACATTGAAGAGTTAATGAGTTCGGCTAACACACTTCGCCAAGAATTTTGTGTTCAGTTAAAAGGTATTGTTCGCGCACGCCCAGACAGCCAAGTAAATAAAGACATGGCAACAGGGGAGATCGAAATTTTAGGTAAAGAGCTTAATATTATTAACCGCTCTGAGCCATTACCGCTTGATTTTAACCAAGTAAACTCTGAAGAGCGTCGTTTAAAATACCGCTACCTAGATTTACGTCGTCTAGAAATGAGTGACCGTATTAAATTACGTGCTAAAGCAAGCAGCTTTGTTCGTCGCTTTTTAGATGAAAACGGCTTTTTAGACATCGAAACACCTGTACTTACTAAAGCAACGCCAGAAGGCGCGCGCGATTACTTAGTGCCAAGCCGCGTTCATAAAGGTAGTTTTTACGCATTACCACAGTCTCCACAGTTGTTTAAGCAATTGTTGATGATGTCTGGTTTTGACCGTTACTACCAAATTGTTAAATGTTTCCGTGATGAAGATTTACGCGCCGATCGCCAACCAGAATTTACCCAAATAGATATAGAAACCTCTTTCATGAGCTCTGATCAAGTACGTGGTATGACTGAAAAAATGATCCGCGAGATGTGGCAAACATTGCTAAACGTTGATTTAGGCGATTTTCCAATCATGCCTTACAGCGAGGCAATGAGCCTTTACGGTTCTGATAAGCCAGATTTACGTAACCCAATGAAATTAGTTGATGTTGCAGATTTAGTTAAAGACGTAGAGTTTAATGTTTTCTCAGGTCCGGCTAACGACGAAAAAGGTCGCGTTGCTGTGTTAACTGTACCGGGTGGCGCTAAACTTTCTCGTAAACAACTTGACGATTACACTAAGTTTATTGGTATTTATGGCGCTAAAGGCATGGCGTGGATGAAAGTAAACGACCACACTGCAGGCGCTGAGGGTGTTCAATCACCAGTAGCTAAGTTTTTAAGCGAAGACGTAATCACTAAATTACTTGAGCGTACTAATGCACAGTCTGGCGATATCATTTTATTTGGTGCCGATAAGCGCAATACAGTAAATGAAGCAATGGGCGCACTGCGCGTTAAGATTGGTGTTGATTTAGAAATCACTAACCTTAATAGCTGGGCACCACTTTGGGTTGTAGACTTCCCAATGTTTGAAGAAGATGACGAAGGCACATTACATGCTGTACATCATCCATTTACTGCACCAAAAGACATTAACGCCAGTGAGCTTGAAGCAAACCCAGCAGCTGCTATTTCAGATGCCTACGATATGGTATTAAACGGCTACGAAGTGGGTGGCGGTTCGGTACGTATTCATAATGCAGATATGCAAGAAACTGCATTTAGAATTTTAGGTATTAACGAGCAAGAGCAACAAGACAAGTTTGGTTTTTTACTTGATGCACTTAAATACGGCACACCACCACATGCAGGTTTAGCATTTGGTCTTGACCGTTTAGCAATGCTTTTATGTGGTACCGATAACATTCGTGACGTTATTGCTTTCCCTAAAACAACACAAGCGTCGTGTTTATTAACCAACGCGCCAAGCAAACCTAACCTTGACTCGTTAGCTGAACTTGCAATAAGTGTTGTAGAAAAAGCGATACCTAACGAAGAGTAATCTTGTTTCGCTTTTTTGAGCTAAATTTAAAAACCCTTAAGTTATATGCTTAAGGGTTTTTTTATGGTTAAATTTATAGCAGAGTGTATTTTAAACGAACAGATGAAAAGGAATTATTATGTCGATCAATGCAACCTTATTTGGTGAGTTTTTAGTTTTTATTATTGTGCTGTGTATTCCTATTTTTGCTGTAATTAGCTACAAAATAGGTAAGCGTAAAAGTACTATGCCGGGTGTTTTAGCTTTTGTGGGTGGCTGTTTAGCGCTATTTCCACTATTTGCTTTGATTTTTATTGCAGTGCTTGCGCTTAAAAAAGATTTACCTAAAAATAATGGCTACACGGGTTAAATTTAATAGGTGAGTTGTGTTGTTAAGTAACAATAACCAGTATTTTGATGAACAATTTAATGCTTTACAGTACGCAGAGCAGCTAACTGAAAACTCTGAGTTTGAAGAGTGTACATTTACCGATTGCGACTTTTCAGGCGGGCAGTTTAAAAATTGCCGATTTATACAGTGCAACTTTAAAAACTGTAATTTATCGTCACTAAAATGGAACTACAGTTCGCTTGAAAATGTAAGTTTTAGCCACTGTAAATTAAATAGTTTGCAATGGGCTGATGTAGATTGGCCAGCGCTTAGTATTAACGCACCGGTGAGTTTTAATTATTGTGAGCTCAGTAATAGTTCTTTTTTTGAATTAACTCTCAAAGCCCTCAAACTAACACACTGCTTTGCCAAAAATGTTGATTTTAGACACGCTGATTTAAGCGGTAGTGAATTTACAGGAACAGATTTTCGCGATAGTGAGTTTTTTCAAACTAACTTAACAAAATGTGATTTTGTAGGTGCTACAGCGTTTAATATAGATTTGAATAATAATATTTTAGCGAATGCTAAGTTTGATCGCTTCGAAGCACTTAATTTGCTTACCAGCCTTAATATAGAACTATGTGATTAACTAAGCACCTAGAAGCGACAGCTTGGCTGGGCTTCTAGATACTGCGTGACTGCGTAATTAACGGCTTGGGCCATTTTTATTACGTGCACTGGCAAGCTGTCTTGCGATTTCTAATAACGCAGGTGAAATATCTTCAGCGCCATCTTTAATTAGTTTTGTAACGTCACCTGACGAAAATAAACCGTCACGTGGTGATTTAATACCTAACTCACGAACAAAATCCTTCGTTTTACCTGTGCTGCCTGTTTCAATAAACTTAAAAATAATACGTTCATTGTTGTTTTTAGCAGGTGCTTTTAGTGTTTCGATTTCGTCATGTATTGCAGTTAGTTTGTCTTCTAAAATTTCTATACGTTCTTGAATGCTATTGTATGATTTCATTTATTGGATCTTTTACTAAATATATTTAAACAATGGCGGCTATTATCGCATAGTTTGACAATAGAGAATGCAAAGCTATAAAGTAAAAGTTATTTTTAATTAAAAACAATAATTTATATAAATTTAAATATGCAAAAAACACTTAAAAAGCTTTTTATATTAAGCGCACTAGCTCTAAGTACATCAGTTATAAGCACATCAGTAATAGGCGCAACAAGCTATGCAAACGATGGCGTTATAACTGATGAAAGCCGCAATCGCACTATTCCTATCAATATTACATTACCAAGTAACAATGCTAAGTGTACAGCTCAAGTAAAATGCTCTGTAGCGTTTATTAGTGCGGGCTACGGTATTAGCCATAACGAGTATACGTTTGCCAGTAATGTGTTTAATCAGCGCGGATACTTAACAGTAGCCGTTGCACATGAATTAAAAAGTGACCCTTACCTTAATCGTGAGCAACCTTACTTAACCACTCGCATGGAAAACTGGCACCGTGGCGTAGTAACGCTTAAGTTTTTAGTTAATGAGCTATCGAGTAAATACCCAGCGTATGATTTTACAAAACTTGCCTTATTTGGGCATTCTAATGGCGGGGATATTTCGGCGTTATACGGCTCTATTTACCCTAATGAAGTAAGCCAAATTATTACTCTCGATCATCGCCGCATGTTGATCCCACGCAATAAAAACATTCGCGTACTTACGCTTCGTGGTAGTGATTACCCAGCTGATGCGAATGTATTATTAACGGCAGAGGAGCGGGGTGTTTATCCTGTTGAGCAAATACTCATAGAAAAATCGCGCCATAACGATATGTACGATGGCGGGCCAAAATGGCTGGTGGATAGAATGAGTAAAGAAGTAGAGGGATTTTTAGATAGTAAAAATTAGGTTTATAAAAGTTAAATCATAGCGCAGTGTTAGCTGCGCTATATTACTTTTATGGTAGTTACTCTACCAATTCACTTACAATAACAGGATTGTTATGTAGTGTTTTATGCACAGGACATTTGTCGGCTATTTCGAGTAAACGCTGGCGCTGCTCTTGTGTTAAATCACCGATTAAAGTGATTTTACGGGTAATGGCTTCTAGGTTACCGGTTTGCTCACAATCGTCGCAATCTTTGTTGTAATCTCGAGTGTGATCAAGTTCTACTTTGACATGCTCTAGCGCTAAGTTTTTACGTGTAGCGTACATGCGCAGTGTCATTGCCGTACAGGCACCAAGCCCCGCCAATAAGTGATGATACGGATCAGGGCCTAAGTTTTTACCGCCTACCTTTATTGGCTCATCGGCAAGCCAAGTATGATCTTTGGTGCTTACGTGCTGAGTAAATACATGATCTTTTTCTTCAACAAGTACATTGCCACCCGTTAAACTTGCCGTGTATTTAGTTTTGTCGTACTTAACATAACGGTTTGCCCACGTTGCAATTATCTGTGCAGCGTAGTCGGCATCGTTTTTATTTGTTAAAAGGTGATCGGCGTTATCTAGGCTAATAAAGCTTTTAGGATGCTTAGCTGATGCATAAATTTTTTCAGCTTCACTAATATTTACAGTCGCATCAATAGGGGAGTGCATTACTAATAATGCGCGCTTAAGTTTACTGATGTGGCTTTTATCGTACTTGGCTATATCGTCAATAAATTGCTTTTTAATGGTAAATTCACGACCGGCTAAGTTAACTTTAGCTTCACCCGCTTCGTTAATTTCATCAAGGTGTGCTTTAAAATTATGCGCTACGTGCTGCGCATCTGACGGTGCGCCAATAGTTGTAATAGCCGATACTTCAGGAATATGCTCAGCAGCAGCAAGTACTGCAGCCCCGCCTAAACTGTGGCCAATGAGTAGTTGCGGCGCCGCAAAATGCTCACGTAAATGATTTGCTGCAGATACTAAGTCTTGAATGTTTGACGAAAAGTTACTGTTAGCAAAGTCGCCATCGCTATTGCCTAAACCGGTAAAGTCAAAACGCAGTACGGCTATGCCTTGTTGCGTAAGTGCACGGCTTATACGTGTAGCTGCTGCAATGTCTTTTCCGCATGTGAAGCAGTGTGCAAATAGCGCGTAAAACTTAACGTCACCAGAGGGAAGTTCAAGTAGGCCGGCAAGTTCTAAATCGCCGCTTTTAAAAGATACTTTTTGTCGCATGGGGAGCCTTATTTACACAAATAAAATACATTATAGTAGTAGACCAGAGATTGTTACTAAACCTTGCAAATTCAACGTTTTTTTATAAGTTGATCTTGATCAAGCTAAGTGGCGGCGGCTATGCTTTGCGGACATATGTCCTTATGTTTTTAAGGTCATTTGTCTATCCTCGCATAGCGCTATAATGAAGGCTTTGCTACTTTATCTTAGCTATTTGCTACTATTGAAGCAGTTCACTTCTCACAACCTATTCACTGGAACGTACAATGCAATTACCTACTGTTGATTATAAAGCTCCCGATGCGGCTGCACAATTTGTTGAATCATTAAGAAATACTGGATTTGGCGTTTTAAAAAACCACCCAATCCCACAGTCTTTAGTTGAGTCTATTTACAAAAATTGGCAAGACTTTTTTAACTCAGAGCAAAAGCAGGACTTTTTATTCTCTAAAGAAACTCAAGACGGTTATTTTCCGCCTTCAGTATCTGAAGTAGCGAAAGGCTTTACAATAAAAGACATTAAAGAGTACTTCCATGTGTACCCTAAAGGTCGCGTTCCTGCAGAGCTTGAAGCTGATGTACGTGAATACTACCGTTTAGCAAGTGAATTTGCTGGTACTTTACTAAGCTGGGTGCAGGCTGAATCTCCAGCTGATGTACGTGCTAAGTTTTCGATTGATTTAAAAGACATGATTGCAGGCTCTGAGCAAACATTGTTACGTATTTTACATTATCCGCCAATGACAGGTGATGAAGAGCCAGGTGCTATTCGCGCAGCAGCTCACGGCGATATTAATTTATTGACTGTATTGCCAGCTTCTAATGAGCCTGGTTTACAAGTTCAAAAAACAGATGGCGGTTGGTTAGACGTGCCATGTGATTTTGGCAGCTTAATTATTAATATCGGCGACATGTTACAAGAAGCGTCGGGCGGGTATTTCCCATCGACAATTCACCGTGTAATTAACCCAACGGGTAAAGCATCTACTAAATCGCGTATTTCACTACCGTTATTTTTACACCCGCATCCAGATGTTGTGCTTTCAGAGCGCTACACGGCAGATAGCTACTTGCAAGAACGCCTGCGTGAGTTAGGTGTTAAGTAACTCTTATACTTAGAGTAATTAAGTATAAATATAAAACGGCTTATGGCCGTTTTTTGCATTTTTAAGCAACTTGAGCACAGGTTTAATTTTATTAAGCTATGCTCAATTGCTCGCAACGTAAATAATGGCATGCATTCTTAGCTACTACAGGTATAATGCGCGCAACTGGCTAACGTAGCCTAATTTAAAAGAGAGTTTATATGAGTTTTGAAGGTTTAGGTTTATCACAGTCTTTGGTTAATGCGGTTTTAGAAAAGGGCTATGAAACGCCAACGCCGATTCAGGCTCAAGCAATTCCTGCAATTATTGAACGCCGTGATGTTATGGCAGCAGCGCAAACAGGTACAGGTAAAACAGCGGGTTTTACATTACCACTTATTGAGCGTTTGTCGTCAGGCCCTAAAGCTAAAAGTAACCACGTACGTGCACTTATTTTAACGCCTACACGTGAGCTTGCTTTGCAAGTAAGCGAAAACGTTGAAGAGTACGCTAAGCATTCGGATGTGAGCTCATTTGTAGTTTACGGTGGCGTTAAAATTAACCCACAAATGCAGCGTCTTCGTAAAGGTGTTGATATTTTAGTAGCAACGCCGGGTCGTTTAATCGACTTACATAATCAAAATGCAGTTAAATTTGATAGCGTTGAAGTGCTTGTACTCGATGAAGCTGACCGCATGTTAGACATGGGCTTTATTCACGACATTAAACGCTTAATTGCTAAAATGCCTGCTAAACGTCAAAACTTGATGTTTTCGGCTACATTTTCTGACGAAATTCGTGCATTAGCAAAAGGGTTAATTAATGACCCTGTTGAAATTTCAGTTGCTGCAAAAAATACTACTGCAAAAAGTGTTACTCAGTGTGTTTATGCGGTAGATAAAACACGTAAAACAGCATTGCTAAGCCACTTAATTCGTACTAACGATTGGCAACAAGTATTAGTGTTTAGCCGCACAAAGCACGGTGCTAACCGCTTAGTTAAACAACTAGAGCGCGATGACATTGTAGGCGCGGCTATCCATGGTAATAAATCACAAGGCGCACGTGTTAAAGCACTTGATGGTTTTAAAAGTGGTGAAGTACGCGTACTAGTAGCAACAGACATTGTTGCACGTGGTTTAGACATTGTTGAATTACCGCATGTTGTTAACTACGACTTACCAAATGTATATGAAGATTACGTTCACCGTATTGGCCGTACAGGCCGTGCCGGTGCGTCGGGTCATGCGATTTCGTTTGTAACAACAGAAGATGCTGTTGATTTATACGGTATTGAGCGCTTTATTGGTGAGCTTATCCCACGTGCTGAAGAAGACGGTTTTGAGCCTATTAACCCAGTAGCAGAGCGCGCATTAGATGCTCGCCCACTGCCGTCTAAAAAGCCTAAGAAAAAGCAGCCTTTCAATAAGCCTAAATCTGATAGCAGCAAGCCTAACAGTAAAAAGCCAAATAATGGTGGTAATGGTACCGGCCCACGCCGTGGTGGTTCTAAAAAGCCAGCTGCTAAAACAGATGACAGCGCGCAAAACCCATGGGCAAAGCGTGAATCTGTTGGCGGTAGTGGCCAACGCCGTCGTCGCACAAATAACGATTAATGATCATATTGGCGTTTAATTAATTTAGAACTTGGTTAAAGGCTGATACAAAAAACGCGCTCTCTTCTTTTGAATAAATAGAAGCAGCGCGTTTTTTATTGCCTGTAATTTGTACTTACTGTATTGCCTACCTGATTAAATAGTTAATACCCAAGCCGACAAATAAAGTAACACTTACGCTAAGTAGTGTGCCGAGCATAACGTACTCGGTAAGTTTTTTATCTTTGCTTGCACTTAAATCACCAAACCTAAATACCGACTTTGCCGCAAGTAAAAAGCCAAGCCCTGCAAATTGGTCAAGCAATATAAAGCTCAGCATAAGTACGCGCTCAAGCATACCTATGCTTTGCCCTGCAAATGGTAAGCTACCAGTACTTGAAAAGTTACTTGTTAAACGCTCTAACATCATTCTTATAAATACGGCGCTAGGACTTAAAATAATTAAATAACCGCATACCACCCACAGTATTTTGGGATCAGTGAGCATATTATTAATTGCTGCCATAAAGCTATTGTTATCAGTTAGCCAAATACTGAGCGCAATAATAACGAGTATGTGCGCTATTTGATCAAGTAAAAAAGGCACCACGCCTTTATTAGAATACGATTTAGCTATATCAATAAAGTAATGGCTCAGCATAATGCTCGCCGTGGCAATTAAAACACTGCTTAGTTGTTGCCACCCGAATGTGTATTCCCACACGGTAATAATGAGTGCACTTGTTACACCATGCACAAGTACATGAAAATAAAGCTTACTGGCTTTAAAGTGACGGGTGTTTCTGTCGTTTACCCAACTCATAGGTTGCCAGTAAAAATCAGCGAGTAAGTGGCCAATAATAAGCGCGACCAGTAAAAGTGAAAACTGCATTATTCACCTCCTTTAATTATATTTTTTATAACGTGTTGTGTGTGTTTAATAAAGCGTTCTATAAGTTGGTAGTGCGCTAAATTTAGTAGTTTTGTTACATTTTCGCGACTTGTTTTAAGCTCTTTAGCCAGTGCCGCGTGGCTGTTGTCTGATGATGTTAAATAGACATACAGGGCATTTGCTTGTTTTTGCGTGATTTTAGTGAGTAATACGTCGGCAAAGGCTAAATTAAGATTTAAGCTTTCATCAAGCTGCTGCTCATTAATATTAAAAACAAAGCGTTGATTACCTATTTTATCAAGGCCTTGCCCCGAAAGGGTAAAAGCAGAACCGGTTGCTGTTTTTATATCGCTGCGTGGGTTATCTATTTGCCCAAGTGCCAAGCTTTGCCGTAGCTCATAACCTGACGATTTAAGGTGTAAATATACAAGTATGGCATTTTTAAAAAGGAGCTCAGGATTATTAACTTGTAACTGAAAGGCATCGCCTCGGTATATATTCCAAAGTGTTTGCTCCCCCGAAATGTTTCGCAAACTTTGCTCTAGTTGATAAAGCATGGCATCGTATTGCTGCTTAGGGATTGTTTGCGATTTAATAATATCGCCGCTGATCACACCAATCATAAAAATCTCAAAATGGTTACTTTTTAATATGTAACCAATATTGGTTACATAAGGGTATGTAACTAATTTAGGTTACTTAAATATAAATTGCAAGGTACACTTATTTTATAACGTTACTTTTATTGCTATTAATCCTCACTAGGACACTAAATGACTTTACAAAACGAGCAGCAAAGCACGAAACCACGCGTAGGTATTTTTGTTGATGTGCAAAATATTTATTACACGTGCCGCGAGAGTTACGGAAAAAACTTTGACTACAATGCGTTTTGGCGGGTAATGCAGGCGCAATACAATATTGAGTGTGCTTTTGCGTACGCTATTTATCGAGGTGATGAAAAGCAAAATCAGTTTCAAAATATTTTGCGTGCGATTGGTTTTGACGTAAAGCTAAAGCCATTTATTCAACGCCGTGATGGAAGTGCTAAAGGTGACTGGGATGTAGGCATAACAATAGACATGTTAGAGCAGGGTAAGAATCTTGATAAGGTTATTTTGCTCTCTGGCGATGGTGACTTTGCTTTGTTACTTGGGCATTTAAAAAATCAATATAATGTACCGTGCGATGTATACGGTGCTGACCGGTTAACCGCTGAGGTATTAAAACAAAGCGCAGAGCAATTTCATTTAATTGATAATACTTTGCTCCTTTAACAGTAAAAAATAGTTAAAAAAGTGCAAGCTAAGTGCCTGCAACATGAGAGATTTTAATACAAAGCCGTAATAGATGAATTAAGCCTTATATAGGCTTTTTTTATTACTGTAATCAATTGGGTTTGCTAAATGATTATGGTAATTTTAAAGCATAACGAGTTACCAAGGACTTACATGCTTCATTACAGCAACATGCCACTAGACAGAGGCTCAAATTTTCGTAAAGACCCATCGTGGCTTAAAGCGCAAATGTCGGCGCAAAGTAAATGGGTTTTAGTTAAAAATAATCAAACCCTATTTATTAAAGATACCCCTAAAGTAAGCTATTTAACGTATCAACAAGTGGCGCATTTAGATTTAACGAGTGCTATTTTTGTTGGTTTAAACAATGCTAAACATGGTGTGTTTGCATTGGATGTTTCTGATCTGGATGAAAGCATACTTACGCCTTTAATAGAGGGCGCTCAATTTTTTGATATTCGCCAATATGGGCCTCAAGTAACCATTAAATATGCCTCAATAGCCGCACTTGCAAGAGGCTTATGTTATTGGCATGCAACGCACCGTTTTTGTGGGCGCTGCGGTAGTAAAAACCGTTCAGTGGAAGCCGGGCACTCTAGAGTGTGTGAAAACGAAAACTGTAAGCATCCTACATTCCCGCGTACCGATCCTGCGGTAATTATGGTCGTTACTAAAGTCTTTGCTGACGGAGTAGAACGCTGTTTATTAGGTCGTCAAGCTGCGTGGCCTATTGGTATGTATTCGTCGCTTGCTGGATTTGTAGACCCAGGGGAGACACTGGAACAAGCTGTTGCGCGTGAAGTTAAAGAAGAGGCAGGCATAGAGGTTGATAACGTACGTTATGTTGCATCTCAGCCATGGCCGTTCCCATCGTCAATTATGCTTGGTTTTTTTGCAGAGGCGACATCTGAGGAAATTAACGTAGATAAAGAAGAGCTAGACGATGCAAAATGGTTTAGTCGTGAAGACTTAGAGCAATTTGGTAATTGGCACGAAGAAGGCGAGCATTTAAAGCTGCCTAGAACCGATTCTATCTCTCGTTATTTAATTGAGCATTGGCGCACAAACCCTTAAGGATTAACAATGTCGAGTAAAAGTAATAAAAACACTCAGCTGGTATCATCAGGGCGAAAAAAAGCCTATACACATGGCGTAGTAAATCCCGTTGTACAGCGTGCATCTACCATTGTATTTGATACTGTAGCCGATTTAAAAGAAGCAGCTAAAACCCGTGGCGATAAAACGTTATTTTATGGGCGCCGAGGAACAACAACACACTTTGCGCTACAAGAAGCGATTACAGAACTTGAAGGCGGCGAAGGGTGTGCATTGTACCCTTGTGGCGCTGCGGCGATCAGCCAAGTATTTTTATCGTTTTTAAAAACCGGTGATCATATTTTAATGGTTGATAACGTGTACGAACCAACTCGCGATTTTTGCGATAAAATTTTAGTGGGGCTGGGCATTACAACAACCTATTACCCGCCAACCATTGGCGCAGGTATTAAAGACTACATTCAGCCAAATACCAAAGTATTGTTTTTAGAGTCCCCAGGTTCTATTACGATGGAAGTGCAAGATGTGCCTGCTATAGTAAAAGTAGCCAATGAGCATAGCGTAATGACCATACTTGATAATACCTACGGCAACGGTTTGCATTATCGTCCGCTAGAGCACGGTGTTGATATTAGTATTCAGGCTGCAACGAAGTATATTGTCGGCCATTCAGACGTGATGATGGGGGTGGCTGTTGCTAATAAAAAGTACTGGCCAACCTTGCGCGAAAACTCATACTTACTAGGGCAATGTACCAGTGCCGATGATGCGTATTTAGCACTTAGAGGCCTGCGTACAATGGGTGTGCGTTTAAATCAACATGAAAAAGCAGCAATAGAAGTAGCTAAATGGCTTGAGCAACATGAGCTTGTTGATCATATTCGCCACCCTGCATTTGAAACCTGCCCAGGGCATGAGTTTTTTAAACGTGATTTTGATGGCAGTAATGGGTTGTTTTCATTTGTGATGAAAACCGGTAATCAAAAAGCGATTGATGCATTTTTAGATAGCCTTGAGCATATTAAAATGGGCTTTTCGTGGGGCGGTTTTGAAAGTTTAGTAACGGCTAATTTAACTATGAAAGGGCTGCGTTCAAATACAGGTTGGGATTTAGGCCCGGTTATTCGCCTGCATATTGGCCTTGAAGATGTTGAAGATTTAATTAGCGATTTAAGCCAAGCACTTGAGGTTTATAAGCAGCATTTATAATTTATATCGCAATTTATGCTGTTACATTTAAATGTATTGTTACAAAGCTCACTATAGGTGAGCTTTTTTTTGCTGGTAATTCAAGGTGTTTACACTTAGTGTGGATAAATACACAGAAAATAAAAAGTCATTAAGGATAGTCAATGGCAACACCATTACCGATAAACGTAGGGCGATTAACGCAAATAGCGGGATTTGAGCTTGTACGTATGTTTTTAACTAAACGTGGACTTATTGCATTAGCTGCCTTTGCATTGGTGTGGCTAATAATACTGCGCTACCCAATAGGGCAGGCAGTAGGCATTGTAAGTGCGCCCGATTTTGAGCAAATAGCCCGTGATATATCAGGTTCTATTGGTTTAAGTAAATTATTGGATTGGCCTGAGGCCGAATTTGCTATGTACTGGTTAATAGCCCTGTATAGCTTTCCCGTTTTTGGTTTATTTATTTGTAGCGACCAAACGGTAGGCGATAGAGAGCGCGGCACACTAAGGTTTTTATCACTGCGCTCCACTCGCTTTGAAATACTGTTTGGTCGTTTTTTAGGGCAATTAGCGGTATTAGCCTGCTTAGTGGGCATTACTCTTGTGGCTACGCTCGCGGTATTGGGTTTTAGAGATCCAAGTTTACTGGCTGGTGGTTTTGCCCGTGCGCTTTCTATATTTTTAATATTAGTGATTACTCTGTGCCCATTTGTAGCACTTATGACGTTAATAAATACCTTTGCTCGCTCATCGCGTTTATCTATTGTATTGGCAATTTTATATTTTGCAGCAGGCGGTATTGTAGTTGGTATATTGCAATGGCAAATACCCGCATTAGGCTTGCTTGATTATTTATTTCCGGGTGTGCAAATAGAGTTATTAGCGGGGCAAAATTTACCATTATTAAGCGCTGTGGCTATTCCCCTTGTGCAAACTGCGGTGTTACTAAGTGTTGCTCAACGTATTTTTGCAAGGAGCTCACTATGAGACCATTAATTACAGCTAGCGGTTTAAGTAAATCGTATGGTGCAAAACTTGCGCTTAATAATGTGGACTTTGAGATTAATAAAGGCGCGCCAGTGGCGCTTGTTGGGCCAAATGGTGCGGGTAAAACCACCTTATTTAGTTTGTTGTGCGGCTATATAGCGCCAAGTAAAGGCAGCCTTGAAATATTAGGGCATAAGCCAGGGAGCGCTGCTTTATTTAATAAAGTAAGTGCATTACCGCAAGATGCACAACTTGACCCTCGTTTTAATATAGACAAGCAACTCGCCTTTTATGCAAAACTGCAAGGTATGGGCGCTAAGCAAAGCCAAACTGAGGCGCTACGTGTACTTGACTTGGTTGGCTTAAAAGAGATTGCAAAGCAGCGTGCGGGGGACTTATCGCACGGCATGCGCAAGCGCGTTACGATAGCGCAAGCACTTATTGGCGCACCACAAATTGTAATGCTTGATGAAGCAACCGCAGGGCTTGATCCGATTCATGCCAGAGAAGTACGCGAGCTAGTATCTGAATTAAGTGAACAGGCTACGTTTATTTTAAGCTCTCACGATTTAACTGAGCTTGAACGACTATGCTCACAGGTGCTTCATTTAGATAAAGGCGTACTAAGCGAGCATCAAACAAAAACAAACAATACCGATAAACACTTTTATACATTAATGCTAAGCGAAGCTTATCAAAATGTTGAGCAACAGCTTCAAGCAATTGCAGGGGTGAGCCGGGTGTATATGAGCCAACATAAAGAATATGTTGTTGAGTATCAGCCAACGAGCGATCCACTTGATATTGCACTACTGAATTTTTGTCATCAGCAACACTGGCAGTACAGGCAGTTAGTTAATGGTCACACATTAGAGAATCAAATATTTAAACAGGAGAAAGTATAATGGGTTTACTTAGCGGACTTATGGGTAATGCAAGCGAAGTTGACGATTCTGATTTAGAGAAAATCCTCGCCAATACATTAATTGACGGCGAGCAAGTAGAAAAAGCATATAAAGTAGTACGTGATATGTTTATTTTTACTAATAAGCGCTTAATCTTAATTGATAAGCAAGGTATGACCGGCTCTAAAATGGAAATGGTGAGTATTGCTTACTCTAAAATTACCAAGTTTAGTAAAGAAAGTGCAGGCCATTTTGACTTAGATGCCGAGCTAAAAATATGGGTTGGCTCAGATCCAACACCAATTAGTAAAGAGTTTAAGTCTGGCGATAATATTAACGATGTTTATCGTATTATTAGCCAACACGCGCTTTAAGCTGCGGTACATGTTTTAAGTAGTTGTTGACTAGATGTTGCAACTACTTTAATTTTACAGTTTACAACACTTCCTTACAATTAACTTAATAAATACAACTGGTTAGTTAAGTTTTCATTCAGTTTCCTAACGTTAGCATGTGCCTCGACTTTAGCAATACAGCTAGAGCATAAAAAGCAATGTACATAGGGAAGTCTTACAATGAAAAAATTAGCAGTTATTATTTCGAGCATTTTATTATCTAGCACTGCGGCTGCTGCAGACAGCTATAATTCAATTAGTAACCTAAGCTACAAAAATAGCGATAACAACGATACTGTTGCTGTAGATTCTATTTACTATTTATCTCCTAAAAAAACTTTAGGCCCGTACGATCAGTTTGAATACATCAATAAACAAACTAACGTATATGGTGGCTATGCTGATGACGACTTTGGCGATTTAACATCAGTTGGTGGTGAATACTTCATTAATGAATTTGTTGTTGGCGCATCTTACGAAAACCTAGACCCAGATTCAGGTTCTAACAGTGAGCTTTATAAACTGACGGGTGGTTACTTTTTCAACCCTGATTTACTTGCAAAAGTAACACTAGTTGAAAATAAAGACGGCGATGATTACGCATTATTTGATTTAGCTTACAACTACATGCTAAACAGCACAGATTATGTAGGTGTTACACTTACATCAGACGACGATTTTGATTACCGTGCAGTAGCTGCTAAATACTTTATTGATTTACAGCAAGGTAACTACCTTACTTTTGAAGGTAAATACGAAAGCATTGATGATGCCCAAAACCAATGGGTAGCAGAAACTAACTACTACTTTTCAAAGGCAACATCTGTATTTGCTAACTACAATAAGCAAGATACTTATAGCTTTGGTGCTCAACACTTTATCAATAAAAATATTGGTGTAAAGGTGGGTTACGAAAACAACGCTGATGATTCTGACAACGATGCGTACTTTGCTAACATGCGTTTTCAGTTTTAATTAAGTCCCGTACTTAGTTAATACAAGAGTAATATTAAAAAGCCCGCTAAATTTAGCGGGCTTTGTCGTTTTTAAACGTTTGAGCTTTCAACTATAAACTTTTACCAGCCATAATTACGGCCTTTATTATACTCATCTAAATAACTCCTTTAAGTTATAAATAGAGTGCCATGAATGGCTAAATTATTACTAAAGTCATTAAGTGCAGTCGATGATAATAGCTATAAAATAGTAAGTATTGGAGTTGTTTTTGCTAGTAAACAATAGTTATTGGAAAAAAACAGATAAAAATATGCACGGATACAAACCTATTTTTCATTATAAATACAGAAATAATGAATTAAATAGAGTAATTTTTTGAGAAATTAAAAAAATTTAGTGAGAGGAAATTATATTGATGAGGTTTATCGAATAATTAAGTTGTGTTCAATTTAGCGACAGTTTGTACCGTATTTGTTACTTTTTAAATTTAAATGATGACATGATATTGTCTTGTAGATTTAATGGATACTTTGCATTTACATTTACGTATAAATTATTACAATTCCGCTGGGTTTAATTTGACCTTTATTCAGTTTTTGTTCATTTTTTTGGCGTTAGGATGCGCCCCGACTTTGGCTAGACAGCTGAGGCATAAAAGTAATATTTATAGGGAATTTAAAATGAAAAAATTAGCCGTTATCATTTCGAGCATTTTATTATCAAGCGCTGCAACCACTGCAATAGCCGCAGATACTTACCAATCAATCAGCCATGTAGGATATGTGGACGTAGATGGTGATGACACAGTAAGTGTTGACTCAACGTATTATTTTTCTCCAAAAGCGACTTTAGGTCCTTACGATCAATTTGAATACATCAATAAGCAAACAAATGTTTATGGTGCATACAGTGATAATGATCTTGGAGATGTTACTAGCGTTGGCGGTGAGTATTTTGTAGAAGATTTTGTATTAGGTGCACAGTACAATAATTTCGATAGTGATTTTGGCTCAAGCACGGATGTAATTGAACTTTCAGCGGGTTACTTCTTTAATCCAAACCTTGTATTAAAAGCAACGTTTGTTGATGTAGAAGATGCTGACAATCAGTTTGTGTTTGACTTAGCATATAACCATCAGTTAAACAGCACTGATTACATCGGCTTTACAGTAACAGCAGATGATGAGTTTGATTACCGTGCAGTAGCAGCTAAGTACTTTGTTGATTTACAGCAAGGTAACTACTTGACTGTTGAAGGTAAATTTGAAGATGTTGATGGCGGTTCAAGTAACTGGGAATTAGCATCTAACTACTATTTCAGCAAAGCAACATCGGTGTTTGTTACAGTTAATAAAAATGATGACTACACTCTTGGTGGCCAACACTTTTTCAACAACAATGTTGGTTTAAAAGCAGGTTACGGCAATAACTGGGATGATTCTGATTATGATGCTTACTTTGCAAATGTAAGCTTACAGTTCTAATTTAACAGAAAATTAGAATATGAATAAAAAGCCCGCTCATTTGAGCGGGCTTTTTATTCAGCGCTATTTACCAGCCGCAGTTGCGGCCTTCGTTTTGTTTATCTAAATAAGTTTGTAATGGTGCAAAGTAATCGAGCATTGCTGTTGCATCCATTTGCGGCTTACCTGTTACAGTTTCAAGCGCCTCTTGCCAAGGGCGAGACGAACCCATTTCAAGCATAGCGTTTAGCTTATCCCCTGCTTCTTTTGAGTTATAAATAGAGCAGCGATGAATGGCTTTATCGTTACCGGCAATTTCACATAAGCTGCGATGAAACTCAAATTGCAAAATATGCGCTAAAAAGTAACGTGTATAAGGCGTGTTACCCGGAACGTGGTACTTAGCACCCGGATCAAAATCATTTTCGCTACGTGCGATAGGAGCTTGCACTCCTTGGTATTTTTCACGTAGTTCCCACCATGCTTTATTGTAATTTTCCGGTGCTACTTCTCCTGAAAATACCTGCCAGCGCCACTGATCAACCATTAAGCTAAACGGCACAAAGGCGACTTTATCAAGTGCCATTTTCATTAATAAACCAATATCTTTAGATTCATCAGGTACTTGTTCAAGTAAGCCGATTTCTTTTAAGTAACCCGGTGTAACCGATAAGGCAATGGTGTCACCAATGGCTTCATGAAAACCATCGTTTGCACTTTCTTGATAAAATAAAGGCTGCTTATTATATGCGCGTTGATAAAAGTTATGACCTAATTCATGGTGAATAACTGAAAACTCTTCGCCTGTGCGCTGAATACACATTTTAATGCGTAAATCGTCTTTGCTATCGATATTCCATGCTGATGCATGACACTGCACATCTCTGTCTTTTGGTTTTACAAACAGTGAACGCTCGTAAAATGTCTCTGGTAGTGCGTCAAAACCCATTGAGGTAAAAAAGTTTTCAGCCCCTTTTACCATTTTAAGTTCGTCGTAATTATTTTGAGCTAATAACTCGGTTACGACGTAACCCGGATCGGCGTTTTCTGGTGCAACTACATCGTAAATATTACCCCATGCTTGCGCCCACATATTACCAAGTAAGTGCGCTGGTATTGGCTGATCTTGAGGTACTTTGTCGGTGCCGTACTTTTCACCTAACTTTGCGCGAACATGGCAATGTAGCGAGTTATACAGTGGTTTAACTTGGCCCCAAATACGGTCAAGCTCGGTGGTGAAGTCATCAGCAGGCATATCGTATTTACTGCGCCACATAGCGCCCGTATCGGCATAACCAAGCTCCTTTGCACCTTCGTTGGTCAGCACTACTTGTTGCTCGTAAAGTGAGCGCATTGGTTTTGATATTTGACGCCAGCCTTGCCATAAATCAAGTAGTTCGTTGTAATCTCGGCTGGTGGCCATTTTTGAAGTCATGTCGCCAAGGCTTAAACAGGTGCCGTCTTCTTTACAGTATTCACCTTTACCGTATAGCCCGCCAAGCTCTGCGACAATTTGTGAAAGTTGCGCTGTTTTATCAGCGTCTTGTGGGGCAGGAAGTGTAAGTGCTAGTTTTAGTTTATCAAGCTTACGGCGAGCATCGTAATCAAGCTCTAGTTCGTCGTATTTTGCAGCTTCATTTGCTAAACGCACGACTGTTTCGGTCATTTTACGGTTAACTTCAGCCGATAGAGCCGACGTATCATGAGTAATAAAGTTTGCGTAAATCCATTCTGCACGGCTCGATTCTAAATAAAGTGCACTTAGTTCTTTTTCTGTGTTTGTTATAAATGTATTTGCATCTTTAGCTGTTACAGCTTTTTTAGTGTGTGCTGAATCGGTAGTGTCTATCGTTACTTGCGCATCGCAGGCTGTTAAAGCAAGAGTACTTGCTACCATTAAGGCGCTCATACTTAGTTTAAATCGAAAGGGGGTCATGCTATTCCTTTAATTTATTGTTATTAAAACGTTGATAATAGCAGTGATGTTTAAAACAATAAAATGAATGCGTTAAGGCTCACGACTCGTCGTGCAATGATTGTATTTAAATTAAGATGGGTCATAATTAAGTTACTATTTTCATTCAATGTGTAAGGAATGTGCGCATGTTAATATTTATAATATTGCTGGTCGTGGTGGTGGTTATTTTTGCGGTTAAAGATATTCGCCTAAACTTGATTAGTCGTCCTACGTTTAAAATGTTCAAAAAGGTGCTTCCGCCATTATCGCAAACAGAGCGAGAGGCGATGGAAGCAGGTGATGTTTGGTGGGATGGTGAGTTATTTAGTGGTAACCCAGACTGGCAAAAACTGCACCGCTTTCCTAAACCAGAGCTTAGCGATAAAGAAAACGCATTTATGGCTAACCAAGTAGAAACCTTATTGGCGATGCTTGATGATTATCAAATTGTACAAAAAGACAAAGACTTACCAAAAGAAGTGTGGGATTACCTAAAAACAGAAGGTTTTTTTGCGCTGATCATTCCTGAAAAATTTGGCGGTCGTGAGTTCTCGGCAATTGCTAATTCAACGATAGTGTCAAAAATTTCGACTAAAAGCTTAACAGCCGCAGTCACTGTTATGGTGCCTAATAGCTTAGGTCCGGGCGAGTTACTTCTTCACTATGGTACTAAAGAGCAGCAAGATCGTTGGCTGCCAAGTTTAGCTAATGGTACAGATGTTCCTTGTTTTGCATTAACGGGACCAGAGGCGGGCTCTGATGCTGGCAGCATTCCTGATTCGGGCGTGGTGTGTATGGGTGAGCACAATGGCGAGCAAGTAATGGGCCTGCGTTTAAATTGGTCAAAGCGTTACATTACACTTGCACCCGTGGCTACTGTACTCGGCTTAGCATTTAAAATGTATGACCCTGATGCTTTATTAGGTGATAAGAAAGAGCTAGGCATTACATGTGCTCTAATACCAACCGATCATCCGGGTGTCGAAACGGGTGAGCGTCATTATCCGCTTAATATGGCCTTCATGAATGGTACCACTTACGGTAAAGATGTATTTATACCACTGGACTGGATCATTGGTGGTCAAGAGTGTGCAGGGCGTGGCTGGAGAATGCTTGTTGAGTGTTTAAGTGCAGGGCGTGGTATATCACTACCAGCATTGAGTGCAGCAACTGGACATTTAGCTTCAAAAATGACATCGGCATATGCCATGGTACGCCAGCAGTTTGGTGTATCTATAGGGCAATTTGAAGGCGTGCAAGAGGCACTTGCGCGTATTGGTGGTTTAACTTACACACTTGAGTCATGCAGATTAATGACCGCAGGTGCGATTGATTTAAAATTAAGCCCGTCGGTTGTAACAGCGATTGCTAAATACCATATGACTGAAATGGGTCGTACGGTAATGAATGATGCAATGGATATTCATTCAGGTAAAGGAATTCAAGTAGGGCCTAATAACTATTTGGCGCATGGCTATATGGGTATTCCAGTATCAATTACGGTTGAAGGCGCGAATATTTTAACGCGTAACTTAATGATATTTGGCCAAGGTGCAACACGCTGTCATCCATTTGTTTTAAAAGAAATGGAAGCCGCTGCAATGGAAGATGACGACGCAGCACTTGAACAATTTGATGGTTTATTAATGAACCATATAATATTTGCAGCAAGTAATGCAGGTATGGCATTTGTGCATGGCTTAACACGTAGTTATTTTGCTAAAGCGCCTGTAGGTGGTGAAACGGCTGTTTATTATAAGCAACTGAGCAGAATGAGCCGAGGCTTAGCTATTTGCACAGACGTGGCTATGTTAATGCTTGGCGGTGAGCTTAAACGAAAAGAAATGATATCGGCACGTTTGGGTGATGTATTAAGTCATTTGTACTTAGCATCAACTGTTTTAAAACGTTATGAAGACGAAGGGCGCCAACAAGCTGATTTACCATTTGTAAAATATGCTATTGAGAACTCATTATTTGAAATTGGCCAAGCGTTTAATGGCTTCTTTAAAAACTTTTCAAATCCGGTTGTTAATTTTACCCTTAAACGTATCGTCTTCCCGCTTGGAAATCATTACCACAGACCAAGTGATGAAATTGCACAAAGTATTTGTGAGCGTATGACTCAACCGGGTGTATTTAGAAACCGCTTAACGCATTTATGTTATGTAGATGAAAATGCAGGTACAGGGGTCATGGAAAGCGCATTTTTAGCTATGCATGATATGCAAGCGCAGTTTAAAGATCTAAAACAATGGCAGCGTAAGGGCAGTGTGCCTGCAACGCTTGATATTGAAGGTGCTATAAATTATGCGCTTGAAAATAAGTTATTAGAGCAAACTGATGCAGATGCAATGCATCACGCTAATAAGTTACGAAAGAAAGCCATCGCAGTTGATAATTTTCAACCAGGTGAGCTGTAGCGCAGTACTTTAAATACTAACTAAAGCGAAAAAGGCCTTACAAATGTAAGGCCTTTTTATATTTAATTCATTTATTTTAACGAGCGTAAGGGTCGGCAACTATTTTATCTATGTACCATTTGCCCTTTTTACGAAGCATTTTTACACTGCGCATTTCGTCAATTTTATCACCATTTAAATAGCCGGTAAAAATAAGGTTTATTTTGGCGTTATCACCGTATTGTTCACGGATGCTCATATTGGTCATATCAACTTCAATGGTTACTTCATCATATTGCATATTTACTAAGTTACGGGAAAACTGTTTTGCAGTGCCGTAGGATTTCATGATGCGCGTAAGATTGGGTGTTGCCATGGTGCTGGCTTTTTGAAGGTCTTGCTGGTTATAAAGCGCATCAAAATAAGCGGTTGCTGTATCGCCAGGAGTGTCGCCAAGTGTTTTGGTATCGTCTCCACAGGCTGATAAAAATAAACAGATAACCAAACTTAATAAACTCGTGATTTTTTTCATATTAGTTATTATTAATTAGTTTTTTTAAAGTGTGTGGTTTATCTATGCAGATGTAAAGGTATGGGGGGCAATAAATAGAAAATTGGATAATAAATAATAAAAAAGGATGCCTAAAGCATCCTTTTAAAAATCTTAAAATTACTTATTGTACTAACTCTTGCTCACTAAATTCTTCATCAAACATTGGGCTTGATAAGTAACGCTCAGTTGCACTAGGTAGGATAACAACAATATTTTTATCTGCGTTTTCAGGTTTTTCAGCAATTCGCTTAGCTGCAACAACCGCAGCACCTGACGAAATACCGACTAAAATACCTTCTTTTTTCATTAACTGATGCGCCATTGCAATTGCGTCTTCGTTAGATACAAGCTCGGCACCATCAATTAAGTCCATATCTAAGTTGCCAGGGATAAAGCCTGCACCAATACCTTGGATTTTATGAGGGCCAGGTTTAATTTCTTCGCCGGCAAGCGTTTGGCTAATAACAGGAGAGTTAGTTGGCTCAACAGCAATAGACTTAACGTTTAAACCTTTTTCTGTTTTAAGGTAGCGGCTAACACCTGTAATAGTACCACCAGTACCTACACCTGCTACAAAAAAGTCTACTTTGCCGTCAAGCGCATCGTAAATTTCAGGGCCTGTTGTTTCAAAGTGAATTTTTGGGTTTGCAGGGTTTTCGAATTGTTGTAATAAAATATACTTATCAGGTGCTGTTGCTTGAATTTCTTTTGCTTTTTCAATTGCGCCGTTCATACCTTTAGCACCGTCGGTAAGTACTAGATTTGCACCTAATGCTTTTAATAGCTTGCGACGTTCTAGGCTCATGGTGTTTGGCATAGTAAGCGTTAACTTGTAACCACGTGCTGCTGCAACAAATGCAAGTGCAATACCGGTGTTCCCCGATGTTGGTTCTATAAGTTCTTTACCTTCAACAAGCTGACCTGACTTTTCAGCTTCCCAAATCATCGATGCACCAATGCGGCATTTGATACTAAAGCTTGGATTACGAGATTCAACTTTAGCGTATACATTCCCACCTGTAACACGGTTAAGTTTTACCAGCGGTGTATTACCGATGCTTAGTGAGTTATCTTCAAAAATAGTAGACATAATGTTCCTTTGGATGCAATCTGATCAACGTGTTAATAGCCTTTGCTACTAACTATATAAACACACTTTACTGTGAGTTTAAAAAAACTAAAGTAAAGTTTGGCTATAACATATATCTATTGGGCTTATAACCAGCCGAAATAAAAATCAATTATTAACGGTGCTTTAGTTATTATAGGTGCGGGCTTAATTTGAAATTTAAAGAGTAAAAACTCGTTTAGTCAAAAAATGTTCGAAAGAGCATTGGATCAAGCTGTATTTGTTCGTTATTTGTGCATATGAATGTAACTTGAATAGTTTTATCACACAATGCGTCTAAAACATGATAAAAACACGTATCTAAATTCAATTAAGCAATCACAATGAAGTTAATCTTAAAATTAATTGCCGGTATTGTGGCCGGTATCTTAGTCGGACTATATGTACCTATAACTGGTGTTGAACTTTTATTTACAGTAAAAGAGCTGATTGGTCAAATTATCTCCTTTACCATCCCTCTTATCATTTTATTTTTTATTGCATCGGGTATTGCTGGCCTACCAAAAGGGTCTGGTCACTTACTTGGTAAAACAGTCGGGTTTGCTTACAGCTCTACCATTATTGCAGGTACGCTTGCATTTTTATTAGTAAGTGCTGTTATCCCTTTTTTAAGTGGTGGCATTACATTCGAAGCAGAAGTTGCTACTGAAATAGGTAGTTTTATTGATTTAGAAATTCCACCTCTGATGGGTGTAATGACCGCATTAGTGACTGCTTTTGTATTTGGTATAGGCATGAGCCAACTAGAACTTGATACGCTTAAAAAGGTGTCTGATCAGGGTCGTGATGTAGTGGACGGGTTATTATCGAAAGTAATTATTCCAGCTTTACCATTTTACATTGCTGGCGTATTTGCCGAAATGACGGTGGCAGGCACTGTGGTAGATACGTTGCAAACATTTGGTGTAGTATTAATTGCAGCGCTTGTTATGCATTGGTTATGGTTAAGCGTTTTATATATAGCGACAGGTATATTGTTAAAACGTAATCCAATCGAATTAGTTAAAAATATGCTACCAGCTTACTTTACAGCGTTAGGTACTATGTCAAGTGCAGCAACGATTCCAGTATCGCTTCAATCAAGTAAAGCAAATAACGTTAAAGAAGATGTAGCTAACTTTACAGTGCCACTTTGCGCGACTATTCACTTATCAGGCTCAACTATCACTATAGTAACCTGTGCAATGGCTGTTATGTTTTTATCGCCAAGCATGGAAGTTCCTTCATTAATGGGTATGCTACCGTTTATTATGATGTTAGGTGTAGTAATGATTGCAGCACCGGGTGCGCCAGGTGGTGCAGTCATGTCGGCGCTTGGTTTATTAACAAGCATGCTTGGGTTTAATGAAGGTGCTGTTGCATTAATGATTGCACTTTATTTAGCACAAGATAGCTTTGGTACTGCGTGTAATGTAACGGGTGATGGTATCATTGCGTTATGGGTTGACAGATTTAGCGAAAAATCGTCATCTTAAACTATTAGAGCGAGGCAATAATATTAATTATTGTTTCGCTTTATGTATGTTACTGTGGCAAATTAATTTAATTAAATTGCATGTTGTTAGGTAAGTGAGGATGTTCCATTGATTAATGTACTTTTAGTTGATGACCATGAACTTGTACGAACAGGAATCAAGCGTATTCTTGATGACGTACGAGGGTTTAAAGTAATTGGCGAAGCTAAAACTGGCGAGGAGGCTGTACAGTTTTGTCGTCAGCATGCGCCAAACATAGTATTAATGGATATGAACATGCCAGGTATGGGCGGATTAGAGGCGACTAAAAAGATTTGTCGTTACTGCCCAGATGTAAAAATTATTGTGCTTACTGTTAATTGTGAAGACCCGTTTCCGAGCAAGGTAATGCAAATTGGTGCACATGGCTTTTTAACTAAAGGTGCAGGCTCTGACGAAATGGTTCGTGCCATTCGTTGTGTTCATGCTGGTCAGCGTTACATTGCACCTGAAATTGCACAGCAGATAGCGCTTGCACAAGTGACAGGCCGCACAGATGAAAACCCTTTTCAGAGTTTATCTGAGCGCGAACTGCAAATTATGCTTATGATCACCAAAGGTGAAAAAGCACAAAATATAGCTGAACGCTTAAATCTAAGCTCTAAAACAGTAAATAGCTATCGTTACCGTATGTTTGAAAAGTTAAATGTAGGTGGTGATGTTGAGCTTACCCATTTAGCTATTCGTCATAAAATGATTGATATAGACGTTTCGTACTAACTATAATTTATGTCTGAATTCGATCACGTACATTTTCTCAAAACGCTATCAAGTGAGCCGGGCGTATACCGCATGCTTGATAGTGACAACCAAGTTATTTATGTTGGTAAAGCAAAGCATCTAAAAAAGCGTGTGAGCAGTTATTTTAGAAGTAACATTACCGATAGCAAAACACGCGTTTTAGTGAGTAATATTTGTAACATTGAAGTCACCCTCACCAATACTGAAACCGAAGCGCTGCTGCTTGAAAATAATCTAATAAAAAAATATCAGCCTCGGTACAACATATTATTACGCGACGATAAGTCGTACCCCTATATTTTACTAACTAGCCATAAACACCCTCGTTTAGCATTTCATCGTGGCAGTCGTAAAATTAAAGGTGAGTACTTTGGGCCTTTCCCAAGCGCAGGAGCGGTATCTGAAAGCTTGCGCTTAATGCAAAAAATATTTCCTGTTCGTCAATGTGAAGATGCTTATTACCGCGCAAGAAGTCGCCCGTGTCTGCAATATCAACTTAAACGTTGCTCAGCTCCATGTGTAAATAAAGTAACTGATGATGATTACAGTGAGCAAGTTGACTATGTTCGTAAGTTTTTAACGGGTAAATCTCACGAAGTTATTGCTGATTTAATAAAAAAAATGGAAGCAGCCAGCCTGCAATTAAACTTTGAATTAGCGGCAAAAGTTCGCGACCAAATAATGCTACTTCGTAAAATGCAGGAGCAACAGTCTATTTCTGGTAACTTTGCAGAAATGGATGTTGTCGGTTTTGCGCATTTAAACGGGTTAAACGGCATTCATTTATTAATGATCCGCGATCATAAAGTACTGGGTAGTAAAACCTATTTTCCAAAAGTACCTAAAGATTCGAGTGAGCAAGAAATATTGACTTCATTTTTAGGACAGTACTATTTAGCGCCAGGAGCAACAGGGCGTATTGCAAAAGAAATCATATTACCGTTTGAAATAGAAGAGAGCGGGGCACTCGGCGAAGCGCTTACACAAATAAGTGAGCGCAAAGTAACCCTTAAAGTAGTTACCCGTGGTGAGCGTGCTCAATACTTACAACTGGCCAATAAAAATGCATTAAACAGTATTGCAGTTAAGCAAAGTACCCAAGACTCTATTAATAAACGTTATGCACAATTAAAAGCAACACTGCGACTTGATGATATTACCCGAATGGAGTGTTTTGATATAAGCCACACCATGGGGGAGAACACCGTTGCAAGTTGTGTTGTATTTGACTCACAAGGCCCAAATACAAAAGAGTATAGGCGCTACAATGTTACAGGTATAACCGGTGGCGATGATTATGCTGCAATGGAATTTGCACTTAACAAGCGCTATAACAAGTTAGTAGACGAAGACAAGATTCCAGACGTTATCTTTATTGATGGCGGTAAGGGGCAGTTAGGACGCGCTGAGCAGTACTTTTCTAATTGGCCGCACACTAAAATGCCTTTATTAGTCGGTGTTGCAAAAGGAACGAGTCGTAAACCCGGTCTTGAAACACTATTGATTGACGGTGGTCGAAAAACAATACCAATGGATTCAAATGCGCCTGCGCTTCATTTGATTCAGCATATACGTGATGAGTCTCACCGTTTTGCTATTGCAGGGCATCGTAATAAACGACAAAAACAACGTACACAATCACTACTAGAAGAAATAAATGGAGTAGGTTCTAAGCGTCGCCAAACATTATTAAAATATTTAGGGGGCATGCAGGGTGTAAAAGCTGCTAATATAGAACAGTTAAAGAAAGTTCCTGGGATCAGCCCTGACATGGCTGAGAAGATATTTAACCATTTGCATGACAAGGGCTAGCCCTACATGCGAATATAGCAAAAAAGACATATCCAAGTAGTTATGTGGAATATTCCAAACACACTCACAACATTTAGACTTTTTCTTATCCCCGTTTTTTTGGTGATATTTTATTTGCCTTATAGCTGGGCTTTTTTTGCTGCCGCCTTTATTTTTTGGCTTGCATCGATCACCGATATATTAGACGGTTATTTGGCAAGAAAGCTTGAGCAATCAACTCCTTTTGGTGCTTTTTTAGATCCTGTTGCTGACAAAGTAATGGTATGTGCTGCACTTGTAGCGTTATCTGATCAGTACCAGTCAATGTATATGACAATACCTGCTCTTATTATAATAAGCCGTGAAATTATCATATCTGCACTTCGTGAATGGATGGCAGAGCAGGGTAAGCGTGGTAATGTAGCTGTATCAAATATGGGTAAAATAAAGACGGCTGCACAAATGTTAGCCATTATCGGTTTGATTTGGCAATATGATACGTGGATGAACTATTTAAGTTTTGGACTACTGTACATTGCGACCTTTTTAACCTTGAGTTCTATGATGCAATATTTACGTGCAGCATGGGGTGAATTGACTAAAAATTAACTCTAAATGTATAATAACGCACCGTTTTAGATAAAAAACAAGCAAACAGTTCAAAACTAGCATTTTTTGTATTGACGCGTTTAATAATCTCTGTAGAATGCGTCCGTGTTGAGAGGGCATAGCCCCCGAGATAAACAAAACGGTAATTAATCAGTTACCTGAATGTTCACATAAATCATCATGTGTTGATTCAAATAACTGATAAATAAAATGCGGTACTAGCTCAGTTGGTAGAGCGCGACCTTGCCAAGGTCGAGGTCACGAGTTCGAGCCTCGTGTACCGCTCCAAGTTTATCTCAAGGTTATTACTCCAGTATTGGGGCGGAATGGCAGAGTGGCCATGCACCGGATTGCAAATCCGTTTACCTCGGTTCGACTCCGGGTTCCGCCTCCATTTCAACACTCCACACGCTTTAATTAGCAAACTCGATGCCCGAGTGGTGGAATTGGTAGACACAAGGGATTTAAAATCCCTCGACTAACAAGTCGTGCCGGTTCAAGTCCGGCCTCGGGCACCACTTTGTGGTTTAATTACATTACCAAGTGTAATTTTTAAAATGGTTAATTTAGAATTAATATGATGCGGTACTAGCTCAGTTGGTAGAGCGCGACCTTGCCAAGGTCGAGGTCACGAGTTCGAGCCTCGTGTACCGCTCCATATTAGTTTTATCCACTTGCTTTTAATAGCAAACTCGATGCCCGAGTGGTGGAATTGGTAGACACAAGGGATTTAAAATCCCTCGACTAACAAGTCGTGCCGG
>NZ_JADYWQ010000026.1:0-41915 GCF_015864725.1 Pseudoalteromonas sp. NSLLW24
CCGAGCAGGTAGCGCCTCAGTCCAACAAGCGATTATGCAACACAAACTGCGTGTCGCATAAATACTAAAGTGTTAGGTGCCGTAATGTTATCGAAGAATTCTATTATTTTTATTACCTTCTGCTTGTTTTTTAGTGTCTCGGCATCATCGTTAGCTAGTGACTTGTCCGGTACATGGAAACTAGAAATAAAAGACTCGACTAAAGAGTCTAAAGTAATTGCAAATGTGCGTTTTGAACATGATATTGCACAATCCTGTATATCTGGTGATTGGAGGGTTGTAACTCTAGTATCAATTGACGCCAGTGATGAAAAACTGTTTCCTATTGAGCAACCATTATCGTACCAAATAGAGGGAGAGGACATAACGATAGGTCGTAATCAAAGATGTGACTCATACCTTCACTTAAATGGTAAACTTGATACGTCAAATATCACTGGTGATTATTATGCTTTCGGATTGAAGCACAACAAATTATATGGACACTTTACATTAAGGCTTATCGACTGATGTTATCAGCACCTAACAAAAAAATTGAAGCGGATATTGGCAAGAGCGGCCAACACAGCTTAATTTGGTGTTAGGGCACCTATTTAAACTATGGATGAATTCTCTAAAGAAATAGAATTGAAATTCAATTCGCGTTTTCCAAAATGGAAGAAGTTTGGCCGACCAACTGAATATGAAGGAGTCACTGTTTTTGAGGCTAAAGTCCCTTGCCCAAGTGGTAAGGCTGAAGAACTCTTAATTTTGGATACTTTTAATGAAGAAGTAACAGTATCTTTTGACGCCTATCACGCCCATTTTGACGACTTTGGAAACAATGATGCTTATGATGAAGCTTTAGAGTTTATCCTTCAAGTTACTAGTGAAGAATGGGCAATTGTAAGTTACTGGTTAGATGAGCGATGGAATGGATCCTCTCTTTTAAAAGTAACAGAATTACCGCATGATAATTCTGACTATCCAGCAGCAAACATAATAAAAGTTAAATCATGGTTAGGTAACTTCGATAAGGAAATTAGATTTTCAGCTAAGAGTTAAAGATGCCCTAACAAACAAATAATGTGTGGGACGCGAAAAAGCCGCGCCCCATATTTGAGAAGTTAAGGCTATACATGCTTCCGAGTATTTTAAAAAAGTCAGACACTCGTTATCAAGGTGACTTGAATTGGGAGTCATACCTAATCCAGGTTGGTGATTTCGCTGAAACAATTGATCGCGATTTTCTTAGCTCTATTTGCTTGGAACACTTTGATAGATTTAATCGATGCTTCCCAGAATTTGACATCAACAAACACAGAGTAGAAAGGGTTTCATTCACGGCTGAGCAGATCTATAGCGAGGTTCGTTACGATGATAATAAGCCTCTAGATTTCTGGTATTTTCAAGTGGATGATTATTTGAATGGTACTAGCAGCCTTACTTATCCACCACTAGAGTATTGTCTTAAAAATAGAACATGGAGCTTTTCCCCAGTGGCTATTGATCATGCATTTGGTTGTGAGCTTGGTGGCTGTCGACTTGGGCATCCGTATCACCTTATAGAAGGGACACATAGAGTGAGCTTTATAAACAGACTACTAGAATTAAATATAATTGATGCTAGTTCAACTCACGAAATGCTTATTATCAGACCTTAACAAACAACTACATTACCCCCCCTCTTGTGCGGGAGTTACCAATATCCGCTCATGGCACTTTTACGAAGTTCGGCTGAGAGCATTGACTAATTATAATAACTAGTTCAGTGGTCGAATTTTTGTATGCTCATACATTCACGGAAATGAGCAACGCGCGCACGTTGTTCTATTTAGCTTTGTTCAAAGAGAAGTAGGAAACTATTTGATAGCAATATGTTGGGTAATTTGTTAAAACTATCTCAAGTATAAAAGTAGCGTGACACGAGCAGACATATGCGCGATCAGCTCACTAGGCTTACAGGAAAGCAAATGCGCGATATCTTCGGTCAGCACAAGCAAGACTTCAATGAAATTAGGCGCTTGTGTTTAATCTGTCATGGATTAGATTTAACAACAAGTAGTCTTTCATCAGAAAATTCTAGATTAGTCATGTCTAAAAATGTTGAAGATACTTTACATAATTTAGTGTCTAGCAATCTTCTTAGTCTAGTAATAGCAATTAGAGTAAATCTCTATCAAAATGCAATCAATCAACCAAATTTGGAATTACCAAATTCATCATGGTTATATTTCGATGATAAGTTAATAGAGAAACCTGCAACTCTTAAGCAGGTCTGCGATAAAATTATTCACGCAGATTCTTTTTTCAAAACAGTTCCACCTAGCGGACTTATTGATCCTGAGTATAAGATTGCGGTTCAATTTAAAGGCGTTGAATATAAAAAATCTTGGACATTAAATTTGGTCCTAGAGTGCTTTGTTGAAGACGTACTTTCTTTGCTTGATAGTATTGAGGAAAGTATGCCTAACGAGTCAATTAACTAGGGCAAGTAACAATTGGCTAGGTTTCACTACACAATTTTAGGCAACTGGTTATTTGGCCAGTTACAAAGGCGTTAAATGTCCGCTTATGGCACTTTTGTGAAGTTCAACTGTGAGCGAAAAACTGACTGTCAGCCCCAATTATTCCAAATATTGATTACCTTATAAAAGAAACAACAACGACAACCAGATTAATAAACCCCGCAATCACAGCCTAATCAATAAGCATAAATTGATGAGGTATTGTTACTTTTAGTGCCTTATTGTTATTTATTGATCGTAATCAATAGATAACCTTTTAATACTCACTACACTTAACTTGCTGAGATGGAGCCGAGTCTATTCTTATGGAGTTGGTAATATCATTGAAAAATATGATTTTAGATTGTGAAGGAGAATAATATGCGAACAGGTAATATTTTATGGCCTACGGATTTTTCTGATACTGCATCACATGCTTTGCAATATGCCATTGAAATGGCGAATTTATATCAAGTAGGCATTCGTATTTTACACATTGTTGATCAGCCTTCAGATAATGAGAACTATATGATCCTCGCGATAACTCCCCAAGAGTTAGCTAAAAATATGGAAGACGCTGCGGCGAGTAAAATGCATGAGTTATTAGGTCAGTTGAATACTGATTTAAAGATTGAAACGGTTATTCGACATGGTGATGCCATTAATGAGATTTTAGATGAGACTAATAGCGGTGATATAGGCATGGTGGTAATTGCCAGTCATGGAAGAACCGGACTTTCTCATTTTTTGAATGTTAACGTTGCAGAAACGATCGCCAATAAAGCTGATTGCCCAGTGTTAATAGTCAAATAAAATTGGCGCGTATCTCTTGTCCCGCTGCGCTCTTAGACGGGACAAAGTGGCCAGCACGTTGGATAAAAATGTGAGTTGTGTAAACGTCAATACACGGTTTAATTGCCCGAAAGTGAACTTTTCATACTGGGGCAGTACCTGTATGTATAACCTGGTCTTTTCCTCTTGAATTGACTGAATAATGAAGGTCCGCTTATGGCCACTCTCCAACCACTCGACAACATAAAATGTTGATAATAATTGGTAAGGTATTTTAATGTGTCGGATGGCGCTTCGCTTATTCGACCTACGCTAGCACAAAGCGGATTATCCCTAAGTCCATCCCTTTAACTCCCAAGCCATAAAACCATTACTCAATACTAATACCTTGTTTTAAAAGGTACTCTTCAATTTCATCAGTATGGGGCCTAAATGCTTTCCAGCGGCCAATTGCTTTATTATTAAGTGGTTGGCGTACTTGCATTTTACTTGCAGTAGAAACTGGTGCGGTGTTTAAGTGAAAATCTATACACTGTTCTTGCCACTCTAAGTTACAAAAGCTGACTAACTCTTTTATTTGTTGCTCGGGCTGTGCGACTAATTGTTCGTATTCTACTAATTTTATATTGCCGTGCAGGGTACTAAAGTGCTGCATTAGTTTGTAAAAACGGCTGTAAAATTTAGCGGTGTCGAGTAAATCGAGCGAGTACGCGTAGTAGGGGTTATTAATGGTAAATAACTGGCGATAGTTACCAATACACGTGTCCATAGGGTCGCGCAGCATGCAAATAATCTTAGCGTTTGGCAGTGCTTTGGTTATTAAGTCGATATAAAAAAAGTTAAACGGGAGCTTATCAATAAAGTGCTTATGGCTGCCTGTTATTACGCGTGTTGCGTTTAAATAGGTTGACCCAAGCTGATTAAAATCAAGCTCGTAGGCTTTACTGAGTGTTTGAGTGTCGAGTACATGCGGTGTTTGCGTTTGGCTTAGCTTTTTAACACTTAGGCCAAAGTCTTGTAATTCACCGGCTGATTGCACGTCGCTGTGGCTCGATAAAATACGCTCAACCAATGTGGTGCCAGAGCGGGGCATGCCTAATACAAAAATAGGCTCTGCCGTTGGGTTACCTTGCACTCGCGCTTGTGTGTGCTGTTCACTTAAGAGTTTAATATGTTCAAATAACTCAGTTGAGCTTTTATGATCAAACGGCTGTACAGCACGTTTTGCTACTTTACCTTGCTCTAACGCGGTAAAAGCCTCTGAAAACTCACCAAGATCTTGATACTCTTTTGCTAAAGCATGGCCAATATGCAGTTTTGCATCGGGGTGTGTTACTTGCTCAAACACGTTTTTTAAGCGTTCAATGTGGTTGTTTTGCCTACTTACTTTAGTTAAATCACTTAATGCAAAGTGACTTTGATGATGCAGCGGGTTAAGCGCTATGGCATTTTCAAAAGCGTGTTGGGCTTTATCAAATAGTCCTAAAAATTTAGCGCTTACACCGTAGTTATAATAAAGCGGGGGTTGAGCTTTGTTAGCTGCTGTAGCCAGTTTAATAGCGCACTCAAAGTAGTTAAGTGCTTGTTCGTGAATGCCTGCTTGAGTAAGGGCTACGCCGAGTGTGTCGGCATCAGGTGCTTTAGTTATTTGATTTAATGGCACCGAGAATGCGGTGTTTTTTGCTTTTTTTAATTCGCCAGTAAGTGCGTAACATTTAGCAAGTTGCGCGGTGTATTCAATACTTTGGCCAAGGGTGAGGGCTTTTTCGATGAGCTTTATTGCTTTGTGTATTTGCCCAACAGTTAAATTAACCATGGCCAGCAAAAAGTACCCATCGGCAAAGTCTGGTTTGAGTGTAACTAACTCCACTAGGGCTTTGTGTGCTTGCTCTATTTTACCTTGGTTTAGGGAGTGTATTGCGCTTTGATGAAGTTGCTTTAAATTTGGCTGCATGGTTTTTGGTAATTATTTTGTAAAAGAAAATAAAAAGGCTCAAATAAATTTGAGCCTTAAAACAGTGTTTAAAAAGTGAGACTGTTTAAAAGTCGCTTAAATTATATTTCAAATTTGTAGTTAAATTTAACACCTACCGTTAGCGGGCGATTAATGTAATGGCCGTAGTTACGTTGTATATCGGCGCCATTAGCTGATGTTATATCGGCATCTGAACGACGAACTGACGTAACTGCGTATTTGTTGAATAGGTTATCAACATATAGGGTAGTTGACCATGCATCAGCTGTTAATTTAGCTGATATATTACTTAAGCTGTAACCTGGTAGTGTTTCGCCGTTATCACGAAGCCCAACTCTTGAAAGCACGTCGCTTTGCGCGGTTAAACCGTAGTTAATATCGAGTGTTTTGTCGTTAAATACGTCTGTTTGATAGTTTACACCCATCGAAAATTGGTTTTCAGGTGAACCAGGTAAACGGTCGCCGTCTTCTGCGCCATCGGTACCATCAGCATTAAACAAAAATGGTGCATCTGATGTTAGCTCTGCTTTTGTATAAGCATAGGTTGCATAAACCGAGAACGAGTCAGATAAAATGGCACGGGTAGATATTTCAATCCCTTTTGCGTTAGCGCTACCTGCGTTAGATAAGTATGGTAGTTGGCCTACATTAGTAGCGCCTGCAATTTGTGCATCATCCCAATCTACGTTAAATAGCGCGGCGTTAAAGTGAAGTTGGCTTCTAAACCAGGTGCTTTTAAAGCCTAACTCGTAGTTTGTTGTTGTATCGGCATCGTAAAGCATTTCTTCTGAACTACCACAACCTGCTTGGTTAGCTGGTAATGGATCTGGACACGGTGCTAAACCATTTGAACCGCCGATTCTAAATCCTTCACTTACCGTTACATAGCCCATGACTGAATTTGTGAATTGGTATTTAGCATTAAACTTAAAGAGGCTGCCGTTATCGTCAGCTTCATTTTTTTCAAAGTTTAATGAAATAGCATCAGGTGCTGCGTCATCAAATAAGGTATTAAATAATGGGAAATCTACAGCTGACTCAGATTCAACGTCGTATTGGTATAAACGCATACCTAAAGTTACGTCTAGTTTTTCTGTTACTTGGTAGCCTATTTCGCCAAATAAAGCTGATTCTGTTATTTCGGTACGATCTACCGAGAAGTACTCAAGTTGATCTGGGCGAGACTGCGAAGCGCCAAAGTTTTCTACTGCAAAGTCACCAAAGCCAGGCGTAAACTCTTTACTAGAAGCATCCGTTTCTATTTTGTTGTAAAACGCACCAACAATCCAGTTTAAGTCGCTATCGCCTTGCGATACTAAACGTAGCTCTTGGGTGAAAGTGTCTTCTTCTTCAATCTCACGCGTGAAAGATGAAAACGAAGGAAACTCTTCATAGCCGTAATCAAGACGAATTAGTAAATCTGTTTGGTCGCGTTGGCCGTCGGCATCAAAGCTCGAAATACCCGTTGCCGATACTAGCTCAGCAAAACCTAAATCGGCTTTTAGTTCAAGGCTTAGTAATTGGTCTTTTTTCTCGCGAGGCTCTTCAAAGCGATAAGCTGATTCGTATTTACCTATTACATCGCTTAAACCGTTGTTTGCATTAAGGCTGTTGTAATGAACAATCGAGCGGCCTTCGCTGTCTTGGTTTTGGTAAAAGTAGTTAAGCGTACCTTCAAACGATTCATTTGGTTTAAAGCGAACAGAAATACGACCAGTAGTGGTGGTTTCGCCGTTGGCGTCTTTTACATTTTTAAGGTTGTTGTTAACTGCTGAGCTGTCGCTCCAGTCAGGATCTGGCAACGATACGCCAGGCTCACGTACTACATAACCGTAATCGATAAAACCCGGATCTTCATATACGTTTAAGCTGGCGCGTACTGCTAATTTATCTTCAATAATAGGAAGGTTAAATATAAACCCGCCTTCGCCACCTAAAGAGTCACTTTCTTTTGTTTGAAACAGGTCGCCGTAAACTTCAAGCGATGTAAAATCAAGCTCAGGCTGTTTAAGCATGTAACGAATTGCACCACCTAATGTACCTGCACCATAAAGCGTGCCTTGTGGCCCAATTAATACTTCAACACGCTCAATATCTACTAGGCGCATATCTACCGAAACCGGAATTTCGTTAATATAAGTAGATACTGTTCCGCCATCTGACGATGGACCAGATGAATTTGTATTTAAACCACGAACAATAATAGGCGAGCCAGAGCGGCCACCTTGATCGGTAATTGTTAAACCAGGGACCCAGCGTGCTACATCCGCAAGCTCATTGATATTTTGATCTTTCATAATATCTGCATCAAGGGCGGTAATATTTAGCGGTGCATTTTGCACAGAGCCGCTGCGCCTTGTTGCTGTAACTTCGATTACTTCGAGTGATTTGTTTTTAGCTGCAACTTCTTCTTGAGCAAGTGCGGCATTAGGCAATAAAAATACGCTAGAAACAGCGCTCGAAATAGCCAAGGTTAACAAGCTTGGTTTAAACATAAAAAGTGATCCCCAGTTCAAATGTTTTACATTAGTAAATTAAGTTAAGCAGTTTATCAGGGAGTGAAGTAGCTTGGAATATCTAAATTGAATTTTAATTCACTTTTATAGAATAAATATGGTTTGTATGTGGGGTTTTTATTTAGTTAATAGGCAATATAAGCAATAGCTTAGTGCTATTAGGTACAGTTAGGTTAAAAATCACACCCTTGTTTAAAGGTAAATAGTCATTCATTTTTTAAAGATGGCTTTATGACGTGTTCGTTAAACAAATTATTACATTAAAATTGATAGTTTATAATGTCATTAGTTATGCTTTTATCAGCACTATTAAAGTATGTTTTTATCCCCATTAAGAATGGTAGTCGTATTTATAAGTAACTGTGTAAGTTATTGAGTGAGCGTGTTTGATTGCCACTTCGTATTATATTTTTTATTTGTCCGCACTTTTTTGTGCGTGTTTTTAAGGATTAACAATGAGCCAACTATTTTCGCCTTTATCACTTGGGCAAGTAACGTTAGATAACCGTATTATTATTGCACCCATGTGCCAGTACTCAGCAAACAATGGCGCTGCTAGCGATTGGCACACTATTCATTTGGGCCAATTGAGTTTAAGTGGTGCAGGATTGCTAATTTTAGAAGCAACAGCAGTAAACCCAGAAGGGCGTATTAGCTACGGCGATTTAGGGCTTTGGAATAACGAAACCCAGCAAGCCCTAGGCAAAAGCCTAAAAGCAGTAAGGCAATATAGCCCTATGCCTATTGGTATTCAGTTGGCACATGCTGGGCGCAAAGCCTCTACAGGTAAGCCGTGGGAAGATATTGGCGCTATTGCACCTGATGACGTAAATGGCTGGCAAACCGTGGCACCTTCGGCAGTTGCGTACGACGATAGCAGCCCAGTGCCAAAAGCAATGAGCCAAGACGACATAGACTCATTAATTAAAGATTTTGTAAGTGCAGCTAAACGCGCTGATGAACTCGGCCTTGATTTAATCGAGCTACATGGTGCGCACGGTTACCTGTTACACCAGTTTTTGTCGCCACTTTCAAACAAGCGCGATGACAACTACGGTGGTAGCCTAGAAAACAGAATGCGTTTATTGCTTGATGTGTTTAAAGCGGTAAGAGCGGTATTTCCTAGTGAAAAAGCGGTAGGTGTGCGTATTTCGGCAACTGATTGGGTTGAAGGCGGCTGGGATTTAGATCAATCGATAGTGCTTAGTAAAGCGCTTGATGAACTCGGCTGTGACTTTATTCATGTAAGTACTGCGGGTTTAAGTCCTGAGCAACAAATACCAGTAAAACCTAATTTTCAGGTACCGTTTGCAACAGCCATAAAAGAAGCGGTTAAAATGCCTGTTATAGCGGTGGGTTTAATTACACAGGCGCAGCAAGCCGAAGATATTATTAGTGAGCAGCAAGCCGATGGTGTAGCGCTGGCGCGTGGCATTTTATATAACCCGCATTGGCCGTGGCATGCAGCTGCAGAGCTTGGCGCTACAGTAACTGCACCTAAACAGTATTTACGCTCAAGCCCACATGGGCAGCCATCACCAATAAAATAAAACGAAGCTTTTTGTAAAAACCCAACCCGCGTTTGCTGGTTGGGTTTTATTATTTTTATAAAGTAGAGACACACATGACCCAAACAGGCGTTTCAGCGCAACCACTTAGCAATACACTCGTTACTATTATTGCTTTGTGTTGCGGTCTTATTGTTGCCAATATTTACTACGCTCAACCTATTATTGAGTTGCTTGCCCCAGAAGTTGGATTAAGTGCGCACAGTGCTAGCCTTATCGTATCGCTTACACAAATAGGCTACGCTTTGGGGTTGTTTTTTTTAGTGCCATTAGCTGACTTAATTGAAAATAAGCGTTTAATGCTTATTACTTTAGCTGTGTCGTTTTTGAGTTTAGTGGGTACGGCACTTGCTGACTCACCTAATGTAATGCTTATTTTATGTTTAATGATAGGTATGAGCTCGGTTTCTGTTCAGGTGCTTATTCCGCTTGCTGCGCATTTATCGTCTGACGAGAAGCGCGGACAGGTTCTTGGCAATATTATGGCGGGTCTGTTGCTAGGTATTTTGCTGGCAAGACCTATATCGAGCTTAATAGCCGATCACTTTGGTTGGCGCGCTGTATTTTACTTTGCAGCAGGGTGTATGGTGTTTATTGCAGGCGTAATTTATTTTGCTATTCCAAGCAGGCAACCTACCCATAAAACAACGTATTTTAAGTTATTAAAATCGCTTAAACAGTTAATGATAAGCCAACCAGTGCTGCGCCAACGTTCACTTTTTCAAGCATTAATGTTTGCATCGTTCAGTTTATTTTGGACAAGCGTACCGGTTGTGCTTGCCCGTGAGTATGGTTTATCGCAATCAGAAATAGCATTGTTTGCATTAGTGGGTGCGGCAGGTGCTGTAGCAGCCCCTATTGTTGGTCGCTTGGCAGATAAGGGCTATACACATCAGGTATCGTTACTGGCCAAAGTAATTGCAGCAGTGTGCTTTTTACCAAGCTTATTTGAGCTACCTTACGGCATTATAGTATTGGCATTAACCGGTGTGTTTATTGATTTTGCTGTGCAGGCCAATATGGTATTGGGTCAACGTGCAGTGTATGCACTAGAGCCACAAAGCCGTGCGCGTTTAAACGCTATTTACATGACGAGTATATTTGTAGGTGGCGCAGTAGGCTCGCTTATTGCCAGCCCATTATATGAAGCGGGCGGGTGGACAGGTATTGCACTGGTTGCAACGGGCATGCCGCTTATTTCGTTGATTGGCTATTTGGTTACAACTAAAAAGCAAAGTAAGGCTGTGAGTTAAAAAATTACTGGATACAACACAATAAAGTCACCATGTTGCGTGGTGACTTTATTTAGGTTATTTGGTAGTTAATTAAGTAGTCTGTTTTTTTGCGTTTGAAAACGAGCTACCAACAGATGCAATAATTACAAGTAAAATAGCGAGCCACTGCCATAAAGTAAGCAATTCACCCAGTATAATAAACCCTGCGAGCGAAGCTATTGCAGGCTCTAAGCTCATCATTACGCTAAACCCTTGTGAAGGCATGTTACGCAGTGCAACCATTTCAAGTGTGTAAGGCAGTGCGCTTGATAAAATAGCAATACCAATACCCAGTGGGATAATTTCCCACGTAAACGCGGCGCTTTGCAGAATGCCGCCGTAAGGTACTAGCACTATAGCGGCAACGGTCATACCCAACGCAACAGTTGCTCCACCAGAGCTTTGTGTGCCCGTTTTTTTACCAAATAATATATAACCTGCCCAACATGCACCGGCACCAAGCGCAAGCGCTACACCCAATGGATCAAGGCTGTCTTGGCCGCTCATATCAGGAAGCAGAAGTAAAATACCGGCAATAGCACACGCAACCCAAAATAAGTCACGTTTGCGGCGTGATGAAAATAAGGCAACAGCAAGCGGGCCTGTAAATTCAAGCGCTACACCAATGCCTAGTGGAATGCGTTCAATGGCGTAATAAAACAAAATGTTCATGCCGCCTAAACTTAAACCATACACAATTATAGGAATACGATTACCAGAAGTAGGTAAGTGTTTCCAAGGTTTAAACACTAAGCAAAGTATAAAGGCAGAAAAACCAAGCCTAAGGGCAGTTGTACCTTCAGGGCCAACAATAGGAAAAAGCTGCTTTGCAAATGACGCGCCCGTTTGAATGGTCATCATAGCAAGCAGTACACACACTATAGCCAGTAAATAACTTTTTGAAGATGCTTGCATTTTTATCCTTGAGTTGAGTAACTCTATCAATTAGTTATGTAATGCAGGGAGTATAAAAGCTAAACCCGCCCGATATTAATGGCGGCATAGTATCTTTTTTTAAATTTATAGGTAAGTGTTTGCGACCAAAAATAGCGCAATTAAAAGTATATTAAATAGGGCGGGTAAATAAAGTAAGAGGTAAAGTTAGCAAACAGGCGTTTGCTAACTTTAATCAGTTGGTTAAAAGGCCTTAGTGGGCACTTTTATTAACTAAGCCATCAAGCGAGTAGAGGCCTCGTTTTTCATCATTTTTGCGTTTAATTTCTTCAAGTGCACGCGATTCTACAGCGTCAAATAAAGCATTAATTAAGCGGTTAAAATGTTTGTGCATTGCGGTGCGCGCTGCATTTGCATCATGCGACTTTAGGGCTGTATAAATAGCGGTGTGTTCATCCATAACGCACTCGTTATTGTTTTTACACACACTGCCATAGTCAGCAACAATTTGTGGGTTTGTTAAACGTAAATCCCACAAGTTAGACACTGCAAATTCAAGTGCTTTATTGCGCGTTGCTCTAGCTATAATTTCATGAAACTCACGGTCGGCTTGCTCAACATAAAGGCCTTTTTCCATGGCAATTAATGTTTTATTTAGTTGCTCTAGTTCTTCTTCTGTAATGCTTTGAGCAGCTAAAGCGGCAATTTCGCCTTCAATTAATGCGCGAGCTTGAGTAAGTTCAAATGCACTGATCTCTTTTGATTTTATAGATGCATTTTTTTGTTCTACTACGTAAACACCAGAGCCGGTTTTAACTTCAACTCGGCCACGTACTTCTAATGCGATAATAGCTTCTCTAATGGTAGGGCGACTTACATCAAACATTTCTGCAAGTTCACGTTCAGGTGGTAAACGACTCCCAGCAGAAAATTCGCCTTGATTTATTAAAGACTCAATTTTATCAACTATGCGCCAAAATAAGCGACGATTACCCATACTTTACCTTCATTACCTTAAGGAATAATGGCCTCTGGGGCCTAAAAGTCAAAACCAACTGTTAATACCAGAGGTTACCTCAAAATTCACTATTATGTCAAAATTCTAACGCGATGTTATGGTTAAAAACCACTATACACCAATGGTTGCATTCTTGTATTACCAATTTAGTTTAAAATAATGCAATTGGCTAGCTTGATTGGTAATGTTTTTATGTGTTAGGTTAGTTTTAAGGTTATTGAATAATAAATATTGGTAATAAACCGAATTTGGGTTGTTAGTGTTAAGTTTGTTGTAGAAGTATTTGATTGCCCATGGATGGGGATCGCTATTTTTAAATGTGTTTGTAAAGTGTGTTTTGTAAAATGTGTAGTTGTACGAGAGCTATTTAAGCTTTCTTCTGGGCGTTAACTGTCGTTGGTTAACGCCCATATTTTATTTAGTTAGTCGTTAGGGTACACAACCCCAAGCTGTTTGCGCGCTTCATCAAGTACGCTCATTACGTTACTGGCTAAAATATGTGTATTAACGGGTGACTCAAGAATATTTTGCTTCACTAATGCCATAAAATGTTCAACTTCGTATTTCATAAAGTGCTCATCAAACGGCTGGGATATAATCTCTACCTCACCATTATTAGCAATAAACTCCACCTTTTTAAGTTGCGATACGGCTTCTATACGTATGCGTCCAAGTTCGCCTTGTATTTCGGTTATGTTGTCGCCTTGCGATATTTTAGAGTAACTAATAACGGCTTGTTTATCAGCGTAGCTTAGTAATACATCCCCCGCACCATCAACACCTGTATCAAGTAATACGCCACTGGCACTTACGCTTTGCGGCGCTCCCCAAAGTGCAATTAATAAATACAGTGGGTAAATCCCTAAATCAACCAAAGCACCGTTAGCAAACTCGGGTAAAAATGTATTTGGGCGTTCGCCATTTTTATATTTATCGTAACGTGATGAATATTGACTGTACTGGCCAATATATTTACGTGGAGTGCCAATTTTTACCATTGCCTGTTGCAGCCGTGCAAAGTTAGGCAAGTGAGTGGTCATCATGGCTTCCATGTAAAGGCGCTGATGCTTTTTTGCTGTAGCTATAATGCTTGCAAGCTCTTTAGAATTAGCAGCTGATGGTTTTTCGCCAAGGACATGTTTACCTGCTTCTAGGCACATAACGGCATATTGCTTATGTAAGCTGTTAGGGGCGGCTATGTAGACAGCATCAACATTTTGATCTTGGCATACTTGCTCGATTGAGGTGAAAATTTTTGCTTGTGCATTTTGTGGGTGTTTGGCTAAAAATGCTTCGCCGCTTGATACTGCGCGCGAGCACACACCATATAAATTAAAATCGTTTAACGTATTTGCAGCGGCTAACAGTGTGTCGCTAATAAAATTGGTGCCAACAATAACAAAGTTCATGCTCACTCCTTAGCTTAAATAAAAAATAATAAGAGCGTTTAGTTTAACATTTTTTTAGTCCTATATGCTTTAGGGCGTGTTGATCTTTGGTGGTTGAATTTGCAGCAGTATGTTTGGTTTTTAGGCAAGGCAGAGCCTATGTAGTGTGGTTATTCCCCATAAATAGGCGATAACGCAGCATAAAGGCCAAACATGCGCTGCCCTATGGGTTCTTTCTAGGGACGATTGACTCTTTGTTGCTCGATTTTTACTTAGCCCACTAGGTTACAAACCTCGCGCCGCGATTAAATCGCCCCTAGATTGAACAAATTTCAATCCACAAAGTTCGACACGCCCTAGGAGAACATCCAAACCAGCGTTTAACATTAACACTTAGCGTTGCTTGCTCCTGATACCCTAAAAGCTCAGATATGGTTGAGATTGTAAATTGGTTTTGCGCTAAATAGTGTGCAGCTAAAGCGCGACGAGTGGCATCTTTAAGTTTTACAAAGCTCGTATTATGTTTGATAAGTTCTCGATGCAGAGTACGCGGGTGCATACCCAGCGCAGCTGAAATAGTTTGGTTACTACATTGATAAATAGGAAGCATAGGCCTAATTAGTGCACTAACTTGGTTGGGTAATGGTTGTGTGTGTTCTTTGTTTTTTGCCAAGAAGCTTAGCGCTGCTTGTACTTTATTTAGTTCAGGGTGATCAAGCTTAAGAGTTAAATCACTTTTTGAGATTACAATACCAGCGCTGTTGCGATGCTCTACAACGTTACAACCAAGGTAAGTGTTATAGGCACGAGTATTAGTACTTAATTTTTTTGGCAAAAATATATTAATTGGTTTGCAGCGGTTATTACTCAGCTTTTTAATAACAGCCAATGCTAAACCAATGGTTAGCTCAATCACTTGGTTAATGTTCGGTAATGGTTTTAAATTAATTTCGAATGATAAAAACAAGCTTTTATCATTCTCTAAAGGGTGCGAGTTTAAGCTAAGTGCAGGGCTGTGCAAGTGAAGGTATTTAATAACCCAATTAAGTGCATCACCTAAATTAGTACTACTTTTAGCTGCTATTGCAATATGCCCTAAAATATCAAAATTTTGTCTACTTGCGAGCTTAAGGCCAAAACTAGAACAATTGAACTTACAAGCACAGTATTCTAATAGCTCAGCGTAATCTCGATAAGGTAAATATTGGTTATCGAGATTTTTAAAGTCAACGTTATTAATATTATAGTTTTGCATTATTTCATGCGGATCGCCGCCAAATTCGCTAATTAGGGTGTCTATACCTTGTAATGACGTGGCTCTGATTAGGCTGCTCATGGTTAACCTCAAATAAACGATGTCTAAAAATATCAAGTTTTGTTGAATTTTTCTATGCACTATTACTGTTAAAGCCGTTTAAAACTTTTATTAAGGTACACCATGAACAATACAACATTTGATTACATTGTGATTGGCGCAGGTAGTGGCGGCTGCGTTATGGCATCGCGATTGTCTGAGGATAAAAATGTAAGTGTGTGCTTAATTGAAGCTGGCGGCAGTGATAACAGTGTATTTGTGCAAATGCCAGCAGGCATAGCAGCGGGTGTGCCTTATGGCATAAATAGCTGGCATTACAATACGGTGCCACAAAAAGAGCTTAATAACCGATGTGGTTTTGTGCCGCGTGGCAAAGTACTGGGTGGGTCAAGCTCGACTAATGCAATGGTTTACATAAGAGGTAATAAGTACGATTACGACCAATGGGCTGCTAATGGCAACACGGGGTGGGATTTTGATAGTTTACTCCCGTACTTTATTAAAGCTGAGAACAATAAAGCGTTTATAAATAATGAACTGCACGGGACAAAGGGTCTGCTACATGTACAAGAGCTAAATAACCCAAGCGATGTAAACCAATACTTTTTAAATGCCTGTGCTGAGCAGGGCGTTAATTTAAGCGACGATATAAATGGCAAAGAGCAAAGCGGCGCACGTCTATCGCAGGTAACTCAGCGCAATGGCGAGCGTTGTAGTGCAGCAAAAGCGTATTTAACACCGTATTTAAACCGCCCAAATTTAACGGTATTAACCCATAGCCACGTTAATAAAATAAATATAACCAATAAGATAGCGCAAGGCGTGCAAATAGAGCGTAATAAAGAGGTTATTAATTTACGTGCTAAAAAAGAGGTAATACTTAGTGCTGGCGCTATTAATTCGCCGCAAATATTAATGCTTTCAGGTATTGGCCCAAAAGAGCAGTTAAGTGCACATAACATTAATGTTCAGCACGTACTTGAAGGTGTTGGCGCTAATTTACAAGATCATTTAACGGTAGTGCCACTTTATAAATCAAAAACAAGTAAGGGTACATTTGGTATAAGTCCGTTAGGCATTGCCAGCATTATAAAAGGCTGTGTTAACTGGTTTAGTAAACGAGAAGGGCGATTAACCAGTAACTTTGCAGAGTCGCACGCGTTTATTAAATTATTTGAAGGCTCGCCAGCGGCTGATGTGCAACTAGAGTTTGTAATTGGGCTGGTGGACGATCATAGTCGTAAATTACACACTGGGCATGGTTACAGTATACACAGCAGTATTATGCGCCCCAAAAGCCGAGGTACTATTACATTAGCTGATAACAACCCGCGTAGTGCTCCACTTATTGACCCTAATTACTTAAGCCATCCAGATGATTTAACTGTAATGCTTGCTGGTCTTAAAAAAACACTCGCTATTATGCAAAGCAAAGCTTTTGATAACATATGCGGTAAAATGGTCTACCCGCTTGATATAAATAATGATGATCAGCTAATTGAGTTTATACGCCAAACTGCAGATACCGAGTATCACCCAGTCGGGACATGTAAAATGGGGCAAGACTCAATGGCAGTGGTGGATACTAATTTACGAGTACACGGGGTAAGCAATTTACGCGTAGTCGATGCGTCGATTATGCCTACTATTATTACCGGCAACACAAATGCGCCGGTAATTGCGATTGCTGAAAAAGCGGCTGATTTAATTAAACGCGAAAATGTATAATTAAATAAACTGTAGTAGGGCTATTAATTAGCTATAAAACTCATTTAGCCATTGTTGCCAATCGCTTTCCAGGTGCAGCATTTGCTGATGCTTTTTAGCGTTTAGATGCTTGGTTTCGTCCTCGCTTGCCATATAGGGTCCAACGCGGCAAAGGGGGCAATGGTTAGATGTTAAGTATGCAGGTTTGGTAAGACGTGAGCTTAATTCGCTAGTATGTGTATCAATACTTTTTGGGCTGAAAACGTAAGTTATGCCGCTGGTGTCTTTTACGTGTTTATCGCGGTCAACATTACGAATTTTATAACCTTCAAAATGGCTAATATCAAATGGGATTTGGCCTAAATAATCAGCGTTTAAACCGTTATTTAAACTCCCTTCTATATTCCATTCTCGATAAGGTTTTACATCCTTTGAAGTGATATAACACAGCATTGGACCATTTTTATCAAGCGCGTATTCGTTAGCGTATTTAATAAATTGATGCAGCAAAGCGCGGTTTAATACGTTCATACTGGTTTGGCGCGTGTTGTTTTCAAATGCTTCACGGCCAACAAACGCAGGTATAAGCGGAAACTGAAAAATAACCACGTCAAAGCTGTGCTGGTTTTCACTTAGAGTTTGCCAACACGCGGGATTTGTTACATCAAAACTATTAAGTACCTCAACGTTATGCGCTTTTAGGTTACCAAGTGCATTGTGCTGATACTTTTTCTCAATAGTAGTTTGGTCATCGTAAGTGGATGCAACCAAAGCTTTTGGCGATAGATGAGTGTAAATAGCGTTCGAAAACGATAAATCGCCATCGCCTACGGTGAGTATTCGCCATTGAGGATTTAAATACATATTTTATTTAGCGTTTATGTTTGTAGCAGTATTATTTATATCGCTATTTGTTTGTGAGTCTTTTGCTAGTAAACGATGAAACGCAAGTCTGGTTTTTAACCCTTCAATTGCGATTTGTTTAATAATAAGATTAAAGGTAATTAAAATGGCAAAGGCAATATGAATAGGGCCGTGAGTAAATCCTGCATCTGTATCGTAGAGTGTTAAACCGAATAGCAAAAATAAGACGACTAAGAAAATTTCGAGTAATTGACTTGAATAAAAACTTAAACGACCTTCGCTTTTATGATCTTTTTTAATGCGAATAGCACAAAAAAATGGGATCACTTTGATTTTAAATGCAGCGTTTTTTTCTACGTAGTTTTCGCCAAGTTCGTCGAGTTGTTGGCGTAGTTGGTCAATCATGGTGTGTCCTCAAATAGCAGTGCGCGGATATTACCTTATTACCACGCAATATTTAAGTTTACAGCTGCTATTTAGGGTAAATACTCATACCAATAGTCAGAATGTGACAAACAAACACAACAGAGGTAAGTACTACACGCATTTTTTGATAATCTTTATGATAGGTTTGCCATTGCGGCGTGGCTTTTTCAAATATAAGTACTAACCAAAAACTAGCACCTAGCCAAGCCAGTGCCCACTCTACAGGTAAAAATGATAAAAATGGAACTGGGATAACAGGTAATACCGCTTTAATTGCATTGCTATAGCTTTGCTCTCCGGCGCGCCACAAGCTACCTGCCATAAATGCTAAAATGGCGATACTGTAAAAAGTAAAAAACTCTAAGTTAAGGCTATTACTGCCAAACATAAGTGGCCAACCCACACACCCTAAAAACGGGATTAAGCCTAAGTAACCTAGTTGTATGTGGTTAAAAAATTTTTCCATTACGGCGTGCCTTATATTTAATGACTTATTTGAAGCGCGGCTATTGTAGCAGTATTGCGATTAGCGATCTTAATAATTCGCCAGCGTTTACAATCCAAATAATGCTTACGATAAAAGAGATTATATAGTTCAATCCAAAAAACCGATTGTTTTAATCTAAACAATCAATTTTATTTAATTATCCATTAGCCTTATTGTATTAACCAAGCCAACGCAGAAGGTCGTTTTAAACGAGAGCGTTGATTACTTTTTAAATACATTAAATATAGATGAGGAAATACCATGAGCACTTCATTAATCAATACTAAATTACAACCATTCAATGCAACCGCTTACCACAACGGTGACTTTGTAGAATTGTCTGAAAAAGATGTTCTAGGTAAATGGTCAATCTTCTTCTTTTACCCAGCAGACTTTACATTTGTATGTCCTACTGAACTTGGTGATGTTGCAGATTATTACGCACAACTTCAAGAAATGGGCGTAGAAGTTTACTCAGTATCTACTGACACTCACTTCACTCACAAAGCATGGCACGATACGTCAGACACAATTGGTAAAATTACTTACCCAATGATTGGCGACCCAACAGGACGTATTACTCGTAGCTTTGGCGTAATGATTGAAGAAGAAGGCTTAGCACTTCGCGGAACATTTGTAATGAACCCAGAAGGCGAAATTAAAATTATCGAAACTCACGATTTAGGTATTGGTCGAAGCGCTAAAGAACTTGTTCGTAAAGTACAAGCTGCACAATACATTGCAACTCACGACGGTGAAGTTTGTCCTGCATCTTGGCAGCCAGGTGAAGACACACTTGCACCTTCATTAGACCTAGTGGGTAAAATCTAAGTATAGATTTATTCCTACTATAAGGGCAGGTAACTGCCCTTAAATCAACGAACATCCGTTTGTTGGTGCCTCCTATATCAAAATACTTGTTTAAGCACATGCATTATTTGGCATGGGAGGCTTGCTGTTTAAATTTTCCTAAAAGGGTTAAGCCATGTTAGATAACAACATAAAAAATCAATTAAAAAGCCATTTTGAATCGCTTACTCAACCTGTTGAGCTGCTTATTGCCTTGGATGACAGCAAAAAATCAGCAGAAGTAGAAAGCTTAGCGAACGATTTAGCCTCACTGAGCGATAAATTTACGGTAATAAACAACCCCGACACAAGCGCACGTCGCCCGTCAATGGTTGTACATTCACCTATTAAAAACACTCATATTACGTTTGCAGGCGTACCTATGGGCCACGAATTCACAAGTTTAGTGTTAGCGCTTTTACATACTGGCGGACACGCAAGTAAAGCCAAAAGTGAAGACATTGAACAAATACAATCGCTTACTCAAGAACTTAACTTTGAAGTATATATAAGTTTAAGTTGCCAAACGTGCCCGCAAGTAGTCCAAGCACTTAATACTATGGCAGCGACAAACAGCAATATTAAAGCGACCATGATTGATGGCGCATTATTTCAAGATGAAGTAGAAGAGCGAAATATTTTAGCTGTACCGGCTGTATATTTAAATGGCGAACCATTTAGCCAAGGTGCACTAAGCCTTACCGACATACTCAATAAAGTAGATAGCAAAGGGGCACAGCGCCAAGCTGAATCGCTAAGTAAAAAAGATAAATTTGATGTACTTGTAATTGGTGGTGGGCCTGCGGGCGCATCGGCTGCGATTTACTCAGCACGAAAAGGGTTAAATACAGGTATTGTTGCCGACAGATTTGGTGGACAAGTTGCAGATACATTAGCAATAGAAAACTTTATTTCGATTAAGGCGACTGAAGGGCCAAAATTGGTTGCCCAGCTTGAAGAGCACGTTAAAGAATACGATGTAGATGTAATGCATAATCAGCGTGCAGCGGCACTTGGTTATAACAATGGCTACGAAATTACACTAGAAAATGGCGCAGTACTTAAAGCTAAGTCGCTCGTACTTGCCACTGGTGCACGCTGGCGCGAAATGAACGTACCAGGGGAGCAAGAATATCGCGGCCATGGTGTGGCATATTGCCCACATTGTGATGGCCCTTTATTTAAAGGTAAACCTGTTGCCGTAATTGGCGGTGGTAATTCAGGTATAGAAGCAGCAATCGATTTAGCTAATATTGTGCAAAGCGTTACGGTACTTGAATTTGCAGACACACTACGTGCTGATGAAGTGCTTATTCGTAAAGCTAAAAGCATGGCTAATATTACCATTATCAAAAGTGCACAAACTACCGAAGTACTTGGCGATGGTAAAAAAGTAACTGGCTTAATGTACACAGATAGAGTGTCGGGAGAGAGCAAAGAGCTTGAACTTGCCGGTATATTTGTACAAATAGGCTTAATACCAAATACCGAGTGGTTAAAAGACAGCGACCTTGAATTAAGTAAATTTGGTGAAATACTGATTGATGCTAAAGGCGCAACGTCACTACCAGGAATTTACGGCGCGGGGGATGCAACCAATACTCCGTTTAAACAAATTATTATTGCAATGGGCAGCGGTGCAACAGCAAGTTTAGGTGCATTTGATTATTTAATTCGTCACTCTGAAGAAGCTGATCAAAGTGCTGCTTAACATTATTTAATAAAAAATTTAGTAAAAACTCTCTTGATATAACAGCAAGGCTACACCCATAGCTGTTTGTTAACCCAAGCCGCCCTTCTCCAAAGGCGGCTTTTTTAATACTTAAGAATTAGCACACGATTTAATCGCACCCACAGCCAGAATCACCGCCGCTACAATTTGTATGAGAATGCGATGAGTTACTGCTAGAGGAAACTGATGAGTCACTGCCAGTATAAGCTGATGATCCACGTGATGGCTTAGCACTGATAAATGTAACTAACAGCAATACGCCTGATACGATAACTATTGTTATTGATGAGCTCCATTGCCCAGTGGAAACGACTTTAAATACTGCAACAATAAGTACTGTTAGTAATATAGTTCTAATTATGTTTTTCATTTTATGTTCTTATTTTTTACCAGTGGCAGTGCAGTAAAAATTAGCTGATTTTTACGGTATGCTCAAGCGCGTTAATAACTGCCTTTTCAAGTATGGGTAGTTTAAACGGTTTTGATATAAACATATCCATACCGGCTTGTTTGCAGGCAAGTTTGTCTTGTGATGAAGTGTTAGCTGTTATTGCTACTATGTAAGTTTTTTCATGCGAGCAGATGTTTTCTGATCTAAGCTGCTTTGTTGCCTCAAATCCATCGAGTATGGGCATAATGCAGTCCATAAAAATAAGGTCATAATGCTTTTGGCGACATTTTAATACAGCATCTTGGCCATCAACTGCAGAGTCGGCTTTAATATTAAGTTTGCCTAAAGAAGCATGAAGTACTAACCGATTGATGTCGTTATCATCGACTACAAGCACTGATAGTTCACTGCCGTTGATATCTAACGTTGATTTAAGGCTTTCTTGTTTTTGTTCTGTCCCTTTCTCAATAGGAATATTTACTAAAAACGTAGTGCCTTTATTAGGTGTACTTTTTACCTTTATTTTTCCGCCCATATATTCAACAAGCTCTTTTACTATTGCAAGGCCAAGGCCTGTTCCACCTTTTGAATTCTTAGCATCTACTTCTTGAGAAAAAGGAGAAAACAGTGATTCTAAAAAGTTTTTACTCATTCCTCGGCCTGTATCAGACACTTCAATATTTAAACTTAGCTTATTTTTTATTTTAGAAAGGCTGGTGTTTAATGTAACTGAACCATTTTCAGTAAATTTAAGTGCATTACTCAGTAAATTAGAAGCAATCTGGCTAAGGCGTGTGTTGTCGCTAAACGCCCAGCAGTTGTCATCAATTGTATTATTTACTTGTAGCGTTACATGCGTGTTTTTAAATAGAGGTGTATACAAAGAAGTTAAATCGGTAAAAATTGTTTTTAGTAAAAAGTCAGTAGGCTCAAGCTTTAGCTCACCATGATTAATTTTAGAAAAATCGAGCACTTCGTTAATAATACTAAGTAAAATATCGGCGCTTCTAAGTCCTATTTTAATTTTTTCAGCGCGAACTTCTTCACTGTGTTCATCAACTAATGTGGTTAGCATACCTGTAATGCCATTCAGTGGGGTTCTTAATTCGTGGCTGATTTTGGCAAATAGCATGCTTCTGTCTTCAAGTAGGCGCTCTGCTTGAGCTTGCTTTTGTTTAAGCTCTTCTCGAAGCTTGACTGACTCGGTTACATCTTGGCAGGTGCCAAATAATCGGACACATCGGCCTTCATCAAATTCGGCCTCACCAAAGGTAGCCACCCATAAATGTTTATTTTTAGCGGTTACTATTTCTAGTTCTAAATTCCATTTTTTGCCTTTTTCTATGGCTAATTCTACCGCGCGAGTAATGCCTTCACGACTTGGACCTTCTTTATAAAACTCGACTGCAGAATTCATTTGCGGTTGAAATTGTTCATCCACCTCATGTATGAGGTATGTTTGCTCGCTCCAGGTAATTTTATCGGAGACTAGATCAACCTCCCACGTACCTATATTTGCTACATTCTCTAACTTTAATAAAGTATTACTATTTTTTATGAGTTGTTCTTTAGCTTGAGTGCGAGCAAATTCCGATCCAAGCCATTGTGCAAATAACTCAATATAATCATAGGCTGCATCATTAAAAGCTGGAGAGCTGTTTATGGATGAAAAGTTAACGGTACCAAATATTTTTTCACCAATTTTTATTGGCGCGCCAATATAAGACTCTAACTGAAAGTTTATATAACAGGGGTGGTTTGCAATTGCGCTTTGAGATGCTTTATGAAAGGCAAGTGCAGAGCCTGCAGCGAGCGTATGTACGCAATAGGTGCCTTGTAATTCAAACACGGTACCGGGTAAAAGTGAGTTGTCAGGGGTTTTGGCATATAAAACGGTGTAGCTGTTTTCATCTACTTTACTAATAATACCTAGCTCAAGGTCAAATACTTCTAACCCAAACACTAAGAGCTTATTAATTTTATTTTCAAAATCAAGAGATTGATTAGAAACTATATCGTGAAAACATCGTAAAAAATTCAAAAGAAAACACCCCGTAAGCTTTTGTTCAATTTATATAATACATAGGCCAATAAGGGCATTGGTATTAATTTAAAATCCAGTTTAGCAGTTTTAATTACTAATAACTAAAATTGATACGTATTAAATTTTATAACCTTATGTTTTTATGAACTAAGTTAGTGGTTTATTAATAGTAGTAGGGCCTGTTGACCTTTCAGGATTAAAAATTGTTCAATCTAGGGGCGATTTAATCGCGGCGCGAGGTTTGTAACCTAGTGGGCTCGATAACTGCTCCTGCGTTATTCTACTGGCTTACATCCATGTAAGAATAAGTAAAAACCGAGCAACAAAGAGTAAATTGTCCCTAGGCAGAACCCAAAGGGCAACGCATGTTTGGCATTTATGCTGCGTTATCGCCTATTTATGGGGAATAACCACACTACATAGGCTCTGCCTTGCCTAAATACCAAACAGTCTGCTGCAAATTTAACCTCGAAAGATAAACAGGCCCTTGTATATAGCGCAACATGCCGCCGAGCATATAATACTCAGCGGTATACTTTTAATACGTTGAATTTGGGGTATATTGCGGGTTGATATCGCCGCCTACTTCCTCTGGGTCAACATCGTTAATAAGCAGTGTTTCACGTACAGCTTCAATGTGATCAAGTACGCTTTGGTAGCGCTCGCCATATTCATACTTTGTCACTTCAATCGCTTTAGGCATGTAAGTAAAAGCTATTTTTAAGGCGTGGAGTGCTTCTTCGTTTATTTTTTCGCTCATAATATTCTCTTATGTGTAGGCTATAGCTAATAAAATAACACCAAATACGATTCGGTAAAGACCAAAACTAACAAAAGTGAAATTTTCTAGAAAGCGTATGAATAGTTTAATAGTAAAATAAGCAACTATAAAAGATGTTAAAAAGCCAACTGCAAGGGCAGTTAGGTCATCTAAGCTAAACAGTTGGTAATGTTTAAGTAAGTCGTACCCTGAGGCTGCTGCAAGTACAGGTAAACCAAGTAAAAATGAAAATTCAGCGCTGGCTTTTCGGTTTAAACCACACAACATGGCACCAACAATAGAACTTCCAGCACGACTAGTCCCTGGAATTAACGCAAATACTTGTGCTACGCCAATCCAAAGAGCTTGTTTATAAGTAACTTGGGTTACATCGGTAGTTGTGCAGCGAGTCTCTTTATAACTGCGCTCTAATAGTAAAAAAATCACACCGCCTACAATAAACATAACACCTACTACTGGTACGCTAAACAGTGTTTTTATTACATCACTAAATATAAAACCAATAATACCCAAAGGAATAAATGCAATGGCAACTTTCACCCATAAATTGAAATGTTTAGGGCTAAACTTGTCTTTATAGTTGGCTAGTACCGCTAAAATGGCGGCAAGCTGGATAATTACTTCGAAGGCGAGGTTAGCGTCTGTTGATTCAATGCCTAACCACTTTGACGCTACAATTAAGTGCCCAGTTGATGATATGGGTAAAAATTCTGTTATACCTTCAATAATACCTAAAATAATCGCGTTAATTATATCCACGGTTTACTGCTTCCTGAAAAATTAAAAAGCCCGAACTCGGCTTAACTGAAATGACGCATTACTGCGTACCTAAATTGCGAGGCGTAGCATAAAAGCTCTTAAGGTAAACCAACAGTGTTTTTAGACTTAATTTGTTTAATAAATTGCATTAAGTATTAAATGCACAATATAATGACAATTGTTATCATTTGCATGTGCTGTTTTGTATATGTTTGGGCAAATTTATTGAGCGAATAATGAATAATAAAAAAACGTTTACAGCTACACGGCGAAGGCACTTAATTGCGTGTGTATTAGCGCTAGTTACAGCGGTAATAATGATTCCGGGTATGACAACCTATTTACCGTTTCAAATGAATGAACAAATATTACTGCCTATTTTACTCTTTCCTATTATTTGGACTGCGTTGTTTATTTATGCGTATTTGGCGCAAAAAGCATGGCAACCTTTTGTAGTAATGATTGCATTGTGTGTATTACATGGTTTATTGAGTTTTTGGGCGTTAACGCAGGGGCAGGGATGAAGTCGATTACTTTAAAAAAGCTATTTTTATTACATAGTTGGGTAGGAATTATTACTGCGGTACTGCTATTTATTGTTGCATTTAGTGGGGCGTTAGCAGTTCTGTCGCGACCTGAGTTAAAAATATGGGCTAACCCAGAACTGCAATCAAGCCAACACGTTGCCAGCGCGCAAATTAACCGACTAGTAAACGAATACCATAAAAAAGTACCTAGTGAATTTGGCGAAAACATTCATGTGTTTTTACCAAGTGGGCATAACTTTCATTTGTTAACGTTGGTATTTGAATCCCACCATGGCGATGAAAATTACGACCAAGAGGTGGCCAGAGTATTTCAATTTCATCCCGATACGCTGACGCTGGAAAATACTTACTATGGGCCTAGTAAAGAGTTTTACGCCAATAAAAAAACGGATGCGCCAACTTATATAGGTGAGTTTCATGCAGATTTGCATTTAGGGCGACCAATTGGGTTAATACTCACTGGGTTTTTAGGTTTAACGCTTTTAGTAAGTGCAGTGACAGGCTTGTTTATTCATCGCAAATTGATAAAAGAGCTCTTTACGTTTAGGCGAGATAAAGGATTAGATATTGCAGTAAGCGATGCTCATAAGGTTATAGGTATTTGGGGCAGCGTATTTAACATTGTGATTGGTTTTACAGGATCATTTTTAGGGCTCGCGACCATTATTTTACTACCAGCAGCTGCGTTTGTGAGCTTTGGTGGCGATCAAGATAAGTTAATAGAAACGTTTACTGCTATTCCTGAGCCTGTAGTTAGCCACATTAAACAACCTACAAAAATAGACACTATTTTAGAGCATGCTCATAGTCGTTACCCTGAAGCAATAATTAGGGATGTCACAATAATGGCGCATAACGATGCGAATGCGCAGGTATATTTGCGTTTGTTAGGTGGCGAGGCTGTTGCTTCTCAGTTACTGCATTATCAGGGCAATGGTGAGTTTGTACAGTCGATGAGTAGTTTTGGTGATATTTCAGGTGTTTCGATAAAAGTAATTGAGTTGATGTTTCCGCTGCACTTTGGGAACTTTGCAGGGGTGTTTGTAAAATTACTTTGGGTATTGCTTGGCTTAAGTACTGCGCTTTTACCTATTTCGGGCATGATGATGTGGCTAACAAAGCGTACACGTGGCAGTAGCCCTTCACTGAGTATGCAGGCATATGCACGCTGGAATCGTTTTATTATTGGCAGTTGTGGCGGTTTGGTATTAGCAAGCTTTGTGCTATTTCCTGTGCAAGTTGTACTTAATTATACCGTTATTGGTGTGGCGCAAAATAGCTTTTTTGGACCCGTGTTTTTTTATACGTGGTTGGCATGGGTACTCTTAAGCGTATTGCCCATAGGTTATAAAAACTACTTTAAGCTGACACTTTTACTATGCGGCGCTTCGCTTGCTTTGGTGCTGCCACTTAATATTTTACTTGGCGTTAGCAATGTTATTAACCTTAATAGCTCGCTTGTCGCGGTAGTAGATATAAGCTTTATGGTGGTGGGTATCGTGTGTATGTTTGTTGCCTTAAAAATAAAAAACACACAAAAATTACAAGTTGAGGTACAACCCGCATGAACGAGCTACTAATTACAATTGCGATGGTGAGTTTACTACTCATGATGCTCAATATACGAAAAAACACACTTACATTAGCGACTAAAACATTTTTAAGTGCACTGCTATTTGGTTTAGCGCTGATATGTTTTATGAGTGTTTACGGTATTTTAGGCGGTGCAATATGCACCGTTGTGGGAGCAATGTTAGCTGGTTTACTAACCGCAGTTATTGCGGGTAAAGCACCGCAATTATTAGGTTAAATAATGCAGTTATTTAGCTAAAAAGGCCTTAGCAGTATCAACTCCCATGTTGTAACCACTATTAAGTATTTCAAACTTTTTAGTGGTACGCCCAATTTTAAAATTAGCCGGTGGTGCAATGATATTGATTTTTCAGTCACTAGGCCGTGTTGATCTTTGGTGGGTGAATTTGCAGCAGTATGTTTGGTTTTTAGGCAAGGCGGAGCCTATGTAGTGTGGTTATTCCCCATGAATAGGCGATAACGCAGCATAAATACCAAACATGCGCTGCCCAAAGGGTTCTTTCTAGGGACGATTAACTCTTTGTTGCTCGGTTTTTACTTAGCCCACTAGGTTACAAACCTCGCGCCGCGATTTAATCGCCCCTAGATTGAACAAATTTCAATCCACAAAGATCAACACGCCCTAGGTGGATTCATAATAAAATCGATAGACTTATTATAAAAATCAGCCCTGTTTAAGGTCGTTTGAATTAATGCGGGATAGTTTTTATACATTTTTTTAGTGAGCCAAGGTGCCTTACTTGGTTTTTTACGATAGCCTAAACATTGAGACAAAATAACGGTGATTTCGCGTGCACCCATTTCGTAAGCTTTTATTACAGGAATTGAATCAGCAACACCGCCATCGCTATGTCATTAATAATAGGGTAGTCACGATATGCAATGGGTATAGCGCATGATGCTTTTAATTGATGCACCATATCGGCGCTGGTGGCTTTTAAATAGTGTGCTTTGCCTGATTCGATTGCCGTAGATACAATATAAAACTCGTGTGGAGTTTGTTCGAATACCTCTGTATGAAGACGTATTTCGCGAATCGTTTCTTGCCATAACCAATCTAAATCAAATAAATGACCACCTTTAATAAAGCGCGCTAAATTAATAAATTCAGGACGGCATGAGTAGTCAGTAATCACTTTATAATTTCGCATTGGTTGTTTGCATAAAAATGCGGCTATATTAGTTGCCCCGGCTGAAACACCAAAATAGCGTTCAAACGGCTGATATTGCTGTTTTAAAAACTCATCAAGCACACCTGCGGCAAATATACCGCGCATTGCACCGCCTTCAACGACGAGTGTGTTTTTATTATTGTTGTTCATGGTCAATCCTTTTTATTAAATTTGATGTTATCAACTCAGTCTAAAAAATGCGATAGAGATTACTAAATGTGTTGATAAATTAAAGCCAGGTACACATCGCGAAATCAACTGTTTTCTGGTAAGGTTAGGGTTACAAGGCTTTGTTAATAATAAAGAATAAGTATTTATGTTTGACCCTAGCGTAACCATTTTTGAAAGCACACAGAATCAGCTTGCAGAAAGTCCTCTTTGGCACCCTATGCTGAATACTTTTTTTTGGGTCGACATAAATAAAAAATTACTTTTAAGCAAAAAAATACACAGCGAAAGCCAACTAAAAACAGTTAATATTCCCGATACACTCAGTGCAATAGCGTGGATTGATGAGCAGCACTTGTTGCTAGGTACAAGTACTGGTTTATACAAATACCATATTAATTCGAGCACTCGCCACCTTATTTTTAATATTGAAAATACACAACTAAATCGGCGTTCAAACGACGGCCGCGCTGATCCATGGGGTGGTTTTTGGTTAAGTACAATGGACGTAAATGCTAAAAAAGGTGACGGTAAAATATACCGTTATTATAAACACCAGCTTAAAGCCGTTGTAAGTGGTTTGAGTATCCCAAATGGATTGTGCTTTGATAAGCCACGTTTGCGCGGTTATTACTGCGACTCTTTAACGAGTTGTATTTATGTATTAGATTTGGATGAGCAAACTGGCGAACCTTGCTCTGAGCCACGTGTTTTTTATCAATTTAATAATACTGATGTTGACCCCGATGGCTGCGTAACCGACCAATTAGGTAATTTGTGGCTAGCTGTGTGGGGAATGGGGTGTGTTATGTGTTTATCCCCTGGCGGTGAGCTAATTAAAACAATAAAGCTTTGTGCAATAAAACCGACATGCACTGCATTTGGCGGTAAAAATGCTGAATTGTTACTTGTGACATCGGCATTTGATGAATCGATTAATAATACTGTTACTGAACAAGGCGCTGTATTTAAAATCTCAGGCATAAAAAACGGGCAGTTTGAGCCGCCCGTTTTACTGTAATTTATTATACACAGTGCTTGTTTTAAAGTGATAGTTAGCTTTTAGGCTTAACCCACATAACACCCACTTCTTTTTTGGTTACTAAAACCTCAGTACCGGCGCTAATTGGTTGCTCACTTTTGAGTTTCCAGCTAATACCTGAATATTGATGTGTAGTTAAATCTTGTTCTGTACCTGGGGCCTCATTTCAACGCCATACGTTGCTTTGTAAGCGACAATCACTGATAAGTAAATTAACTCCATCAACAATTAGTGAGGTGTTATATTTAGTGATATCTGATTATTACTCCAAAGTACTCTATGAAGAAGGCGCAGTTTTGTGTTAATAATTAAACGCTGAGTGGTTGTATTGTTTATAATTTCAGCGTGTATAGATTATCACTACAGCGAACTTTTAACCACTAAAACTCACTGTAGCGCGCCGACTTAGTCGGTTTTTTTAAAAACTGGCTATTTTATTTCTGCCTGTTTCTTTTGCGTTATAAAGGGCTATGTCGGCGTTAGTTATAACTTCTTTAGGTGTTGTTTTTTGATTGGGTATAAGGCTATAAAATCCGATACTCAAAGTGAGGTATTTACTGGCACTTGAAAAGTTATGTTCAATTGCAAGTTCTGCAATTTTTTCCTGAATAAGAACAGCATATCTTTGGCAGTGATCTGTGTCGACTGCAGGTAAAATTATCGCAAATTCTTCACCACCGAAACGAGCGGCTAAATCACCTTCACGTTTACAAAGATCATGCAGCGCCTTGGCAACTTTTTTTAACACTTCGTCACCTAGCTGATGCCCATAGTTATCGTTATAACGCTTAAAAAAATCAATATCACACATTATTAAACTAATGGGTTCTTTATTACGTGCGCCGCGCTTAATTTCGCATTTTAAAGTTTGATCAAAACAGCGTCGGTTAGCAATGTTTGTAAGGCCATCAGTATTAACTTGTTTGTTAAGTTTATGATTGGCATTAATGAGTTGCTGCTGAGCTTGTTGTAGCTCTTGCTTGTAATTTAAATTTTTGAAAGCATTAGCAAGCATTTCACCTACTAACCTTAAGCGAATAAGGTCTAAATCAGTCCAGTTTCGCTTTTGAACAACGCAATCACAGCCTATAAAGCCAACGAGCTCTTTGTCATAACGTAGACCAATGCAAAGTACTGATTTTATTTTTTGTCGCTGGAAAATTGTTTTTTCGCTCATTGCTTGAATGGGTAACGACGTTACATCGTTAACTCTAAATAAGTGAGTACGTGCCATCAAACTAAAAAAATATGGGAGATCGCTTTTCGGAAGGTTTTGTAAGTCCTCTTTAAATGCTTGTATATCATTATTGACCCATTCGTGGGTGTTATTTATGGTTTTACCATCCTCGGCAAACTTAAAAAGATAACTTCTATCTGCGTGGCAAACGGTACCAATAGCTTTTAATGCGTAGTTGATATGCTTATCAACGTCGTCGTTTTGAATATCAATTAAGTCAGTTGATATGTTCGAAATAATATTATCAAAATCATATTGTTCATCTACATTATTATTCAATACATCGATTATAATAATGGAGCTTGAGTTAGGTAATTTTGCAAATTTTACATTGAGTAGCAATTTAGATACCTGTTTTGATAAAACAAACTGGCATTGGTTATTTGCAGTGAAATAATTAAAGAATAGCTCCTCGACTAATAGTTCTTTTTTACTGTGATGATTGGTTAAAGTGATGTGTGAAAAATCAATTTTATTAAAATGTGATTTATTTCTTAAGCCAAACAAGTCCTGTGCTTGGCTGTTAACTTTAAATATATTTTCATTGGCATCATAAAGTAATACACAAAACGGCAGTAACTCAAAGTTTCGCCATATTTCATTTGATAGGTTATTACTCACTCAACTCTCCATGTGTTTAAGCCACAATTAAATTGTTATCTATTGTATTTTTATTGTTTTTACTTGGGCGTGTTAATCGTCCTTAGATCGAGCTCAAAAGGCAGCGCATGTTTGGTATTTATGCTGCGTTATCGCCTATTTATGGGGAATAGCCACACTACATAGGCTCTGCCTTGCCTAAAAAACAAAAATACTGGTGTAAATTCAACCACCGAAGTTCAACAAGCCCTACTAATTATTAGCACATTTTTTTTGATTTACTAAGTTTTTAGTGCGTTTGAGGGCAGTACGTATTATAATTGATACTGTATATCATTACCCTTTTCTACTCTAAGCCATCTTTGGTTTATTTGCACTTTAAGTATAGGTTATTCAAGCATTTCATGACAGAAATCACTACACACCAAGCTTCTCGTCGTCGGTTACTTATTGCGCTAGCAATTACGTGTTCGTTTATGGTAATTCAGGTTATAGGTGCTTATTATTCTAATTCGCTTGCTGTACTTGCCGATGCGGGGCATTTGTTTGTTCACAATAGCTCGTTATTCATCGCACTGATTGCATCAAGTCTCGCTATTCATTTTGCTAAAACTTATAACGATGGTCATCAAAGAGCCGAGCTTTTGGGTGGTCTGGTGAACGGATTTTTATACCTAGCAATCAGTTTAATTATTTTGTATGAAGGTGGTGAGCGCTATATACACCAGCATGAAGGAAATGAACTGGCTATTAATAGTTATTTAATGTCGGTTATTGCTGCTATTGGTTTTTTATTTCATGGTGCTGCTGCATGGGTTTTATATAAAGGCCGCAAAGCGAGTATTAATGTTTACGCGGTATTTTTACATTCATTCTTTGATTTGATTTCGACAGTATCGACATTTGTAGCTGGTATTCTTATATATTTTACGGGCTGGGTTGTTATCGATATTTTATCGAGCATGTTAATCGCCTCTTTCGTGTTGTTTACCGGTGTTAAGGTCATTATTAGTTGTATAAAAGGTTTACGCTTAAATAAGGCCAAACTTCCTAAAGTTGCAGATATTGAAAGTGAGATTACAGATATGGAGCATGTTCACAATGTCCATAACGTCACTGTAACGCGTAAATATAAGGGTGTAGTAGTCGGGGCGCACGTTGTACTTAAAGAGCATTGTACTATTGAAAAACACGATGAAGCATGTCGTATGAAGGTAGAACAACTGTTAGCTGAAAAATTTAATGTACGCAATAGTGTATTACAAATAGAAAGCCACGAATGCCATCACATCCATTAGTAGCATTTAATTAATATAAAAGCGTGTAATAATGATTAGCACGCTTTTAATGTTTTAAATCAAATCAAATCAAATCAAATCAAATCAAATCAAATCAATGATATTGCTAAAACAATCGCTTTTACGTAAGTCTTTAGCATCCATTGGCCTTGCAAAGTAATAACCTTGCAGTACAGTACACCCAACCTCGGCTAAAAAGATCATCTGTTCGCGCGTTTCTACTCCTTCTGCAATACAGTAAAGATCTAGGTTTTCGGCCAATAAAAGAATGGTCTTAATAATTGACTCATCCCCTTTATCTATACCAATACTGTTTACAAAGCTTTGATCTATTTTAATAACATTAATAGGAAATTGGCTCAAATAGGTGAGTGACGAGTAACCAGTACCAAAATCATCAAGTAGTAATTTAAACCCAGCAGCTTTTAAGTTTTGTAGCTGCTTGGCTGCTTTGAGTTTATCTTCTAGTAAAATACTCTCTGTTATTTCAAGTCTTAATTGTCTTGGATGAACTTGAGAGTCCGCTAATATGGACATTAACCGCTGGGTTATGTTTGTTTTTAAAATGTGTTTAGGCGATAAGTTTAAAGATATATAAAACAATGGGTTTGCGCTGAGTATAGGTGCAATTTCAATAAGAGCTCGTTGCAATGCTTGCTCAGTAAGGAGTTCTATTAAACCGGTTTCTTCTGCTACCGGTATAAAAAGTGCTGGGGATACCAACTGTCCTTGATTTTTCCAGCGCATGAGTAACTCCACGCCATTTATTGTTTTTTCTTCTATGTCGATAATGGGCTGATAGTGATTAAAAAATCGGTTGTCTTTTACTGCATCTTTTAAATCATTTTCGAGCAGTAACTTTTGTTTTATCAGCTCATTCATTTCATCGCTAAAAAACTTAAAGTCGTTTCTCCCGCCTTGTTTAGCGTGCATCATGGCTACATCGGCATTACGGATAAGTATATCGGTGGTTACAGCATCAAATGGGTATAGAGCTACGCCAATACTTGCTGAAATATTAATAGAGAAGTCTTCAATAATTACTTTATTAGCTAACTCATTACTAATTTTTCTTACTGTATCGCGAAGAGACTGAAGCGATTTTATATTTTGAATCAGCACTAAAAATTCATCACCACTTTGACGGCCAAGTTTTGCGTTTACGCCAAGCATACCGTTTACTCTTTGGGTAATATTACAAAGTAGCTTATCGCCAACTGCGTGGCCAAAAGAGTCGTTAACAGGTTTAAACTTATCTAAATCAATAAATAATAATGCGCATTGTGTATTACTTTCATTGGCATGTTTAATCGCGTCTTCAATATTTTTATACATTAAACTACGATTAGGTAGATGCGTTAGAGGATCAAAGTTAGCCAAATAGCGCAATTCGTTTTCAGCACGTTTTTGCTCGGTTAAATCTGTAATAACCACCACATAATAACTTGCAGTATCTTTTGTAACTGCTGTGGCACTTATATGAATTGGATGTTCGTTACTTTTTGCTGTTTTTATATAAGCATCACTTTGCCAGTTTTCTGTCGGTTTTAATTTTTTTAAGATACCAGCAAACTCTTTACACTTATCTTTACCAATCGCTTTTATGAATAATTTAGGACTAATTTTAGTGGCTACTTTTTCATTTGAAAACGTTTCAATAAAGCTGTTATTCGCAGAAAATGGCATTAAATGCTTATCGAGTATAAGTAACCAGTCGTTTATTTGGCTAAACGCTTCACCTAAAATTTTTGCTTGTTGCTCATTAGCACGTTGCTCAGTTATGTTGGTATATATGCCAGAAACATATAAAGGCTCATTTGTTTGAGGGTTATAAATAACTTGCCCTGTATCTTGATACCACAGCCAGTGCCCTTTTTTATGTTGTAAACGATAGGTTGCTTGCCAATTTTGCTGTTTTTTATATTTGAAATAGTTTTCCCATTGGCTTTCAAAACGACGTCGGTCATCTGGGTGTATTAGCGCTAAAAATTGTTCTATGTGTACGCGTACAGGCAAGCCTGTATAGCCTAATTCACTTCCTCTGAGCGTACTTACGGAAGCATCTTTAAAATTATAATCCCACACGCCACTTTTGTTATTTTTAAGCGCGAGTTCTGTTTGCTTTTGCGAATGAATAGTCGCTCTATGGGCTTGTTCAATTGCAACTTGGCGGCTGCGGTATTGCCAAAAAATAAAAAACAACACGGCTAGCATTAAGGTTATATAGGCGGCAATAGCAAAGGGCGACTTCCATGGAGCATAAGCTACGTTGATGTTAAGCGTGGCTGGTTCGCTTGTAACAATACCATCGCGATTATGTGCTGATATTTTTAGTGAGTAACTACCCGGTTGGAGCTTTGTGAAAAATACTTGATTAGATTGTAAGTCTTCATATGTAAGGGACGTAGGCCCTAAAAGGGTAACTTTATAATACGCTTTGTCTATATTGGGGTAAGAAAAGTTAGAAAAACTAACCGTCAACCCCATATCTTCATGATCTAGCTCAAGCGGTTTGCTAAGGTATTTATGAGGGTGATAATTGAGCTCCTTAGTAAAGAGGCCTATATCAGTAATGGCTAGATTGCTTTTTTTCAGTTGTTCTTTTTCATTAAAGTCTACAGGGTTAAATAGTAGAGCTCCGGCATTGCTGCCAAAAATTAACCTGCCATCATTTAATGTTGTTGCTGCAATTTGTGTGAATTGGTTTATGTTCAACCCGTCTTTCACTGAATAACTCACCACATTAAGTGTATCTAGGTTTATTTGGTATAAACCATTGTTACTACTTACCCATAAAAAACCATTTTGATCAGGAAGTAATGAATAGATAGAGTCAGTATTAAATGAATTTTTTAATCCTATGTAGTGTTTTCTCTCATAAGTAACTGGGTCAACACCAAGTAAGCCTTCCTGGGTGGTTGCCAACCATAAAGTATTCCGTTTTGAGTCTAAGTAAAAGTTTTCTACAGTATAAAAAATATCTTCTTTAGGATTAAAAGACTGAAATATAGTCGTTAACGTTTTCGTTTTTTCGTTGTACCTAAAAAAACTTTTTGATGTACCAAGCACAAACTCTTCAGGATGTGTGTCGAGGTGTTTATAAAAAGCGTAAGAAAATAAAGGGTCGACTTGCTCTTTGAGTCCCTTAATAATTCTTGTTTTTCCGGTTGTTTCATTAAAAAGATAAAAGTTATCATCAGACATAAATGCATATGTGTCTGCAGATAATTGGGCAAAGCCAAATAAGTTTGATCGGTTAATTACATCATTCTCTGTGTCTTGGTTTTCAATAACTTTACCTGTTTGCTTATCAAAAAGTTTGAACCCGTTGAAAGTAACAAGCCAAAGAAACTGATCATCTCCAATCGAAGACGCAAAAATATCAAATACCGCAGATGCTCCATATATGGCTTTTGAGTCGGTCGAGCTTAAATATACTTTACTTTTATTTGTAACTTTGTCGTAGCGCGCAATACCATCTTCGGTCCCTAACCATATAATATTATTTTTATCTTGATAGGCAGCATGAACAGTATTATTCCCTGGTAAAAAAATATGTTTAAACCGTTGAGTTTTGACTGGCCAAGTAAACACCCCTTGGGTTCTAGATGCGAGCCAAAGCACGCCGGACTTATCAATCATTAGATCGTTGATTGAGTTTTCACTAATATTAAACTTACTTTTTTCATAATTTAATATGAACTCTAGTTCTTTGGTTTCGCGGTGATAACTGAACAATCCACTTTCGGTTGCTACAAACTCCCCGTAAACAGTATTGGCATAATCCCATATATTATAATCAGGGATTAAAGTTGTAATATTTGCTGCAGATATATTTTTGTTATTATCGAATGCTAATTGATACATGCCTTCAACAGTACCAACAAGTAATCCTAATTCATTATCAACACTTAAGAATTTGACGTTTATATTATCTATCGTATTTTTTTCAGGGGGATGAAGAGGGATTTTTACAAGTTCTGAATTATCTATATTTGCCGTGTATAAGCCATCATTTGTACCAATATATAAAGTATTTTTATATATCGTTAATGACCTAATATAGTCACCTTCATTTGGTAGAGCTAGTTTAAGTGCAAAGCGTTTGCTCGTCTCATCAAATGTATATATTTGACCATCTATGGCGAAGTAAAAAGTATTTTGTTTTTGGGTCATCGCGGAGATTGGAGAAAACATCTTTTGTTCTTTATCTATTTGACCTGAATAGATTTTTTCGGTTTTTAAAGTGAGGGGATCTATTATAAACGCACCAGAAAGATCAGTTGAAACGATAATTTTTCCGTCTTCGGCTTTAAATAACGCATAAATATAGTGTTTATCTAAGCCAAAGCCACCATTAAAAGTTTTTACTTTATACCCGTCAAAGCGATTTAAACCTTGTTGGGTAGCTATCCAAATATAGCCAATTTCGTCTTCTTGTGTCTGCAAAACGTAACTTTGCGAGAGACCTTCGTCAGTAGAAATACGTTGTAATTGTTGAGCATAGTTCTGTGATGCAAAAGTATATTGAATGCATAGTAAAAAAATAATGGTGATATGAAAAAAAAGTTTGCTCAAACGCACTTATAAACACTCTCAGTGGAGGATAGGATGATACTTAGCTAGATAGTAAATATAGCATAAGTTTTTATTTTTTAATTACAAATAATATACGTAAAGTTAAAATTTCTATTTTCAAATAGTGAGCTAATCTAAATAGATAACAGTTAATGTTCATGAGGAGAGTATAGTGGTTTTATCTAATATTGATGTAAAAAACAGCGTATTATTAATAATAGACTTACAAGAGTTGCTTGCTCCTGCAATTAAAGATTTTCCGAATATTTTAAAAAGTACATTGCAGTTAGCGCAGGCAGGTATTATTCACGACGTCCCGGCCTTAATAACTGAGCAATATGTCAAAGGGTTGGGCGAGACTAATCAGCAAATTAAAAATACCTTACCTAATGCTATGTATTTTCATAAAACGTACTTTAGTGCATGTGCAGAGCTTGGCTTTGTTGATAAGTTAAAAAGCCATGATAAAAAGCAGGTTGTTGTTGTGGGCACTGAAGCGCATGTGTGTGTTTTACAAACATGCTTAGATTTAATAGAAAATGGTTTTGAGGTTATTGTCGTACACGATGGTATTGGCTCGAGAAATCCGCAACATAAAAACTTGGCAGTTGAGCAATTACGCCAAGCGGGTGCGGTAATTTCATGCGCTGAAATAGTTATTTTTCAATGGACAAAAAAAGCAGCAACGCCTACGTTTAAAAAAATACTCCCTATAATTAAGTAGACCACATGTATATCATGTAAATTAAATGTATTAATTTTTGGTGTGTCGGTAGTTTATTATTGTGTTCAGTGAACTGAAACTCGTTTTTACACGTATATTGCAGACTGCTTTATAAAACAACAATGCAAACAACAATTTTAAGGTTTTTATGTCTAGTATTGGCCGGTTATTTACAATTATTTTCAGTCTTTTGTTTGTCGAGTCTATCGCTATTGGCTTGTATTTCGACACATTAGCGCAGGCCTTTATGATAGGTTTGCCATTGTGTTTATTACCTATATGGCTTTTAAACACACAAGGGGACAGCCCTGTTACCCCGCATGTCGTAGCTGCCGCCATAATGATGTTTTCTTTTTTGCACATACAACAAACTTTTGGGTTGATTGAAGTCCATTTTGAAATATTTATTTTAATGCCCATGTTAATTGTTTTTGTACAATGGCGAGTGTTTATTACTGCAATTGTATTCGTGGCAGTTCATCATTTGTCTTTTTATTATTTACAAACTCAAAATACAGGGTTTTACGTATTTGACCCTGATAGGCTTGCTTTTACTACGGTGCTTATTCATGCTGGATACGCAATAGTTGAGGTGCTAGTTGCAGGCTATATTGCCATAATGTTGCAACGCGAACGTCGTGCGAGTCTATCTTTAAGTTATGCGACAGAGCAAATAATGAAAGACCCTGAAAACATAAAACTCTCTCTTCGCGCTGATGACACTAAAAGTGAGGCAGTAGCAGGGTTTAACACGTTACTAGATTACTTATCGGATGTTATTAAGCAGGTACAAACTCAATCAGAATCACTGCAAAAAAACTCACAAGAGCTTATACATGTTCATGATCAGTTGGCGGGTGGTGCAGTGCAGCGTACACAACAAACTGATGATATTGCTAATTCTGGCGCTCAAGTTGCTAATGGTTTTAAACTTGTAGAAGAAGAAAGTGAGGTGCTAAAGCGTCAAGTAGACCATATTACACAAGCTGCCAGCAACGCATTAAAAGAAGTTCTTCAAACAGATGCTAAAAGTAGAGAGCTGTTAACACTACTTAACCATACTGAAGAAAAAATAAACCTCTTAGTGGCAGCGGGTGATGTTATTTCAGGTCTTCTAAATGAGATATCAGGTATTGCTGAGCAAACAAACTTACTTGCTTTAAATGCCGCTATTGAAGCTGCCCGTGCAGGCGAACATGGTCGAGGTTTTGCTGTTGTTGCTGATGAGGTAAGATCTTTGGCTAACCATAGTAAAGCAACAACAGATAAAATTAGTCTAACATTAAAAGATCTTGTTAATAATAGTAAAACGTCAACACAATCAATGAGTCAGTGTGTGAGTTTTGTAGTTGATTTAACAAGTATTAGTGCTGCAATGAAAGAGAATATTTCAGCAATGAGCGAGCAAATAGCCGCAGTATCTTCAAGCTCTGATTCAGTTGCACAAGTTGTAGCTGAGCAGGCCGGTAATACTGAATTAATAGCAAGCAGTACTGATACTATGCGCCAAAATCAGTACCAAGATACGCAAATAGTGCAGCAGTTAACCGCTAAGGTGCAGTTAATTGATGTAAGTATCGATATGTTAGAGCAAAGCATTGCCAAGTTTAGATAAATCTAACTCTTTCGTATTTTCGCTTATAACTACATGGCTTATTTGTGTTGTTGCAGGGTTAGTTTATTTTCAATTAGAGCAGCTTAAACCGTTTGATAGCTCAAAAGTTTTATTGCAAAAACACTGGTTTAATAACTTTAAAAAGCAATTGGATTGGGTTGATACTGGTGAGCCGTCTTTAGTGCTTATAACAGAAAAAAAATGCGGGTGTACTATACAAGCTAAGCCGCATATTTCATCGTTAACCTCTTTTGCTGCCAATAAAGCTATGAAGGTTGTACAAGTTGAATTAACACCAAAGCTTAAACACGTTATTCCGGCAACGCCTGCCGCCGTTATTATTAATAAAGATGGTGAGTTTGTTTATGCTGGGCCGCTCTCTGAAGGATTAGCTTGTGCCCAAGGAAGTGGTTTTGTTGAAACTGCGGTCACTAATTTAGCCGCAGGTTTTAACTCTAACCTTTTAATTACACAAACCAAGGGATGTTACTGTGTAAATAATGCATAAATAACGTATCGATAAACTAAAGCTCGCACTTAAATCAACAGTTGCGAGCTTTAATATTGATTAAATTGTAACTAAGCCATAAATACCTAATGACACAAACACACAAGCAGCAATAGCACGTACGGTGTTTAAAGATATTCTTTTTAGTAATGCATTACCAGCGTATATAACAGGGACATTAGCAATTAGCATACCTAACGTGGTTCCTACCGTTACCCAAAACACAGACTGATACTGTGCGCCTAACAACACCGTCGCTATTTGTGTTTTATCACCAATTTCTGCAATAAAAAATAATACAAAAGCGACTAAAAAAGCTCCGTAGCTATCATATTTACTACTTACAGCTTCGTCCTTGTCTGGAACTAATAGCCAAAGTCCAACTACAACAAAGCTTATGTTTACAAGCCAAGGTAAATATTCAGAAGAAAAACTATTACTTAACCACTGCCCAAACCATGCTGATAAACCATGATTGAGTAAGGTTGCGGCTAAAATACCAAGAATAAGCGCGCCTTTATTACGAAAGCGGGCGGCTAACAGGAGTGATAAAAGCTGGGTTTTATCGCCTATTTCGGCAAGTGTGACAGTGACGGTTGAGGTTAAAAAAACTTCCATTATTGATTCTTACAGGCGGGAATACTAAACCAAGGCAAACAACTATCTCCCGCCATGAGGATAGTGTCTACCTAGGTCTCGCCGATAACGCTTGCTACAACATTACAAACTTACCATGCACTTGAGGTGCAATTATGTTGATAAGTTTACTCATTACTGAGCGGGCTACTCCCCTAAGAGGCGGGCATTATTCCACAAAACTTTTGCGTGGTAAATATTAAGAATCGAATATAGTTAATTTATTCGGGAGTAATAAAGTTAGCTTTTGGCAATTAGTTGATAGTCAGGAAAGAGCGATAAGCGGTCGGTTAGGGTTAATTATTATTAGCTAATAGATACTATGAGGAAACTTTTCCCTTTTACATAGTGAAATAAACTTCAACAATCATAATGTTTATAGTTGGCAATAGATTACACTATTTGCTATTAATATAAGTTCATTAAATAAGGATGTTTTCGCGCTAAAATATGGGAAGTGTACTCTGATAAAGTTGTTATATCTCAAAAGGAGTTGAGTCATGCGGATTTATTGTTTAGCTCTATATTTCTTCTGTTCGGCTGTGTTTGCCACTAGCTGCTATATTACCGAAGAGCAACGCACTGAAAATAGCATCAAATATCAGGATCAAGTCGAAATCGAGATAACACTTTCAGATTCAGATTACTCAGTGATGATATCAATTCCTTCTCAAATAGGTGAACTCCCATTTCAAGGAGTCTTCCTTGTTACTGATAGCCTAGAGGACCCAACATTTTTCACTCAGCTTCAACCTTTCGAAGAAAATGGAAAAAATGTAGCCTGGTACACAATAAATACTGGTTTAATTCGCCGTCACTTTATCGTGGCTAGCTTCGGTGAGTGTAGTATGGATGATGAGATGGACGCTCCCCAAAACGGCGTCAATGCGCCAAACTGGTAATTGAACTCACTCAGTTAAAAGGGAACGT
>NZ_JADYWQ010000027.1:0-41252 GCF_015864725.1 Pseudoalteromonas sp. NSLLW24
TTTTTTCACCCAAATTTGTATGCAAATAGCATAACATTTCTTTCTTAATGGGTGACCAAAATTACTCTACCACTACACAAACAGTAAGCCTACAAGCTCTGCTTTACCGTTAAGTGTTGGCGAACCTGAGTTACCACCGGTAGTGTCTACATTTGATAAAAAGTTAACGGGTACTGTATTCATGCCGCCCGTGTAATCACCATAAAGCTTGGCTTTAATTTGCTCTTGTAACTTTTTAGGTGCATTAAATGGGTCAACATCGGTGTTTTTAGCAAGTAATCCTTCAAGCGATGTAAACGGTGTTGCTACCAAGCCATCTTGAGGTGAGTAGCCGCCTACAGTGCCATAGGTTACTCGTAGTGTGCTGTTGGCATCGGCGTATACAGGTTTGTTTTTAGCTTTGTTAAACGCAATTATTGCGCTCATTAACTCTGGGCGAGCTGCTTGTAATTTACCTGCAAGTGCTTTTGATTTATCTTCCTCAGCTTTCATTACTTTAAAGATTGCTTTAGCGTACTGCACAAATGGGTCTTGGCTTTGATTTAGCTGGCTAAACGATTGCTCAAATAATGAATTGCGAACAGTGGCATTATCGAGTCTTGACTGCTCATACATGCTATCAAGTAACGCGCTTTGGGTTGCTTTATCAAACCCATTTTGTACTTTAAATACGTTATCAACGTCGCTAAAACGCTCTTCTTTTGGAAGTGCTGCATACAGTTCTAAAAAGTGCAGTAAAATAGCTTTGTCTACTTTGCTATCATAACGGCGCGTCATGCGCTCAAGCCCTGCTTTAATGCGAGGTAAGTCACGTTCTTGATAACCAGATTCGCGTTCGCTATTTGGCTTTTGTTTTTCGTAAGCTAAACGGTATAAACGTCGTGCTGTGCTGATCATTTGTGAGCGGTGTACATAACCTAACATACGGTCGCGTTCACTGTGCTCTTGTGATTGTGCAATTAGCTCAGATAGCTCACCTAATACGCTTCCGTATTGTTCTTTACGCTCACCATCACTATTGATCCATTGTGTTAACTCTTGCTCAAACTGTTTTTTGCGCTCAAGCATAGTGCCTTTTTTGAAGCTTTCGATCATCGAACCATAGTTTTTAATATAGTTGTTATAACCTGCAATGGTGCTTTCGTAAGCAATACGCGCTTTACTGCCGTCTTCTGAATTTTCTTCAATAAGCGACACGTATTTTGAGTTATGAACGCGTGCTTTAGGGTAGCTGCCGTTAAATACGTTATCTACCTCTGTTGCAATGCGGTATCGGTTAGTACGCCCTGGGTAGCCTGTAACCATTACAAAGTCGCCTTCTTGCACGCCTTTGGCACTTACTTTTAGGTAAGAGTCAGGTACGTAAGGTACGTTGTCTTCGCTGTACTCTGCAGGTTTTCCATCTTTGCCTACATAAGCGCGGTAAAAACCAAAGTCGCCAGTATGGCGCGGCCACATCCAGTTATCTATATCGCCGCCGTATTTACCTACGCCCATTGCCGGTGCATAAGTTAACCGTACGTCTTTAATTTCAAGTGACTTAATTAGGTAAAACTCTAAACCACCATGAAACGAATACACATTACAACGATAGCTTTCGTCGGCTTCACACTGGGCTACTAGCGCTTTTTCATTTTTTTCGAGTGCGTCGTAGCGTGCTTTTGCTGTTAGCTCGTTAGTACCTTTAATTACTTCATCTGTTACGTTGGTAACCGTTTTTGTTACATATACGCGTGAGCCCGGCGCTGCAGGTAAATCTTCAGTAGGGCTTTTAGCTAAAAAGCCATTTTCTAAAATATTGTTTTCAGGCGTTGAGTTGTATTGTACCGAGCCATAAACACAGTGATGGTTTGACACAACTAAACCTTTAGGCGATACAAACGATGCTGTACAACCACCTAGGCTAATTACCGCATTCATTGGGAATTCGGTTAATTTAGAAATAGATTCAACATCAATTTCAAGCCCCTTGGCTTTTAAAATTGATTCTAATTCTGGAATTTGGTGTGGTTGCCACATGCCTTCGTCGGCTATGGCACTACTTGAAAGTGATAAAGAAAATGTGGCTACTAATGTAGCTACAAGAGGTTTTAAACGCATTATAGAATCCTTTTTATTTGTTTCTATAACAGGTTACTCGCGATGGGACAATAAGGTCAATAGCCGTGCAATGAATTGTTACAATCGAGTGTTTAATCTTACTTTTTATCAAAATTCATCGAAAAATCAAGAAACTGTTTTGCTGGTATTGGTTTACTAAAATAGAAGCCTTGCATAAAATCACAACCCAATTCGTTCAATAAAGTATGCTGCTCTTTTGTTTCTACACCTTCGGCTACCACTGTCAGTCCTAAGCTGTGCGACATAGCAATAATTGCCTTTACGAGATTACAATCTTCATTGTTTAGTACAATACCATCAATAAAACTTCTATCTATTTTAAGTACATTAAAAGGGTATTCTCTCAAATAACTTAATGATGAATAACCTGTGCCAAAGTCATCCATCGATAAGTTAATGCCTAATGCAGTAATTTCAGTCAGTATATCTACAACATTAGTGTGGCAACTCATCAATACACCTTCAGTTATTTCAAGCTCTAAACTTTCGGGATTTACGTTTGCTTCACTCAATGAGTTTTGAATGAAACTGAGCAACCCTACGTCTCTAAATTGGCGAGGAGATAAGTTAACAGCCATTGTATATTTTTGTTGGCGTTTACAGGTACTTTGCCATGTGTTTAAAAAGTGTAAAGCTTGGCTAATGACAAACTTGCCAATAGGTACAATTAATCCTGTATTTTCGGCAATAGGTATAAACTCATCGGGTGTTACGTTACCTAATACAGGGTTATGCCAGCGTAATAACGCTTCTGCACCAATGATGTGTTTATTTTTGGCGTCAAATTGGGGCTGGTAGAATAACTCGAATTCATTACGCTCAAGGGCGCCACGCATCTGCTCTTCTATTACTAGTCGGCGCTGAATAATTACGTTCATCTTTTTAGTGAAAAATGAATAAGTATTACGACCATATGATTTTGCTTGATACATTGCAGTGTCAGCATTTCGTAATAAATCAGCAACGGTTGTACCATTTTCAGGATATATGGCTACACCAATACTCGCTGTAAGTATGTGCTCCCGGCCCTCAATTTTAAAAGGGGCTCTAAAGTTATTGAGCAGTTTTTCAGTAATTTTTAGCGCTGCATGGTGATCAGTTATACCTCGTAGTAATACGATAAACTCATCTCCACCGAGTCGCCCTACTGTGTCGTCTTTTCGAAGTGCCTCTTGCAGCCTTTGCGCTGATTCAATTAAAAGTTTGTCTCCTGTTTCATGGCCTAAAGAGTCATTTATTTTTTTAAAATCATCTAAATCCAAAAACAGTACTGCCGCTTTCTCGTTATTTCTTTGTGCTTCAATAAGTAATTGCGACAAACGATCAAGTGCTAAAAAACGATTTGGGAGTAAAGTTAGACTATCGTAATACGCTTGATGTCTAATTACTTCATCTGATTTATGCTGTTCTGTAATATCTCGAATAATAACCATTAACTGGTTATGTTCTGTTATTTTATTTATTCTTGCTTCAAAAAAAACGAGCCCATGGGGCAAAGCTAGCTCGTATTTAAAGCTCATCATCTGCTCTTTTTCTAATACAAGGCTGATATAAGTTTCAAATTTTTTGGCTACTTCCTCAGGTAATACATCTCCCATCTTTTTACCAATAAACTGCATTGGCTTGGTATAAAGATCGGTTTCATTGCTCGCATGATACTCTAGGATAGTTCCATCATTTTCCATCAGGAAAAATAAGTCAGGAATTGCTCCAAAAATAGTTTTTAGCATATCCTCATTAAATGAAGCCTCTGCTTGTGCTTTTTTCACATCCGACAAATCGATATCAATACAGTACATTTGTTTTGTATTGTATTGATTTGTAAACATAACGTGGCTGGAAAAAACCGATACGTTGTTTCCATCTTTGTCTTGTAAGATAATTTCAGATGCTGGAATTTCTATATCTTTTTTTACCCAATCACTATGTGCGTTAATAACTAACTCACACATTGGCTCTGGAATTATAAGATCTTCTATTTTTTTCCCTATGGCTTCTTCTTTGGTATAGCCATAAAGTCGCTCACTGCCTTCATTCCAATAAATAACACGACGTTCATTGTCATAACCTTGAACAGAAATAACATTTACTGCATCAAATAACTGATGCAAATAGTCGTTAATTACAAATTGATGGGTTAAGTTTGAAGTCGGGTTATCTGATTTCATTTTGAGGCTATATCCATAATAATTTTATTTAATAATAGAGAAATACTAAATAATAATTAAATTTAACTTTAATGTTAAATTTCCATATACATTTTATACGTCATTATGCAAAACAAAAAAAGAGCCGAAGCTCTTTTTTTAATGGTAGTTATTTATATTTAAACACTATAAAAACTGAGTTTAATTTTTTGTCACATCATTTGGATGTTCCACGCCAATCCATGCTTTGAATAGTGCTTTTTGCTCAGACGTTGCCTCTTTATCAGCAACTACTTTTTTAGGCTTATCAAACTCTTCTGATAATACTAATGTTAAGCTTTCAAGTGCATCGCGACGAAGATAGTCAATAGTTACTTTATCGCCTGTTTTAAACGTTTCTAAGCTGGTTTTTAAATCTTTACCTACGTGATGTTTGTTTATAGCAACAATTTTATCATCGGTAGTTAAACCTGCTTTCCACGCACTGCCACCACGGCGAACGTAACTTAACGTAAGTAACTCGCCTGTGTTTTTAGCGATAGCATCAATGCTTGCAAGGGCTTTTGCTTTTTCAGGACGTTCTAATTTCAAGCCTACTTTAGTAAGTAAGTCGTCAAAGTTAATACTTGCAGGCGACTCAACATTTTCTTGCCACCAGCTTGAGTAATCACGCCCTGTTAAATCTTTTAAGATATTAAGTACATCTATGTCTGTAAAACCAGCTGGCATTTTATGGTTGTTATAAAGTGCTTTGTGTACGTCGCGATAGCTTATTTTACCTTGGCTTTTTTCTAGCAACTCGATATCTAAAACTAATGAAAGTAATGAACCTTCTGAATAAATATTAGTGCTGTAGTTACGTGCATGATCGCCACCTTGGTTAATCCATTTATCAAAGCTTGTTTCGCTTGCGCTTTGCACTTCACGGCCCGGTGTTTGTAAATGACGATTAATGGTTTTACTCATCACTTTAAAAAATTCATCTGTGGTTTCAATACCAGAGCGAACCATTAAATGATCTTCAAAATAACTTGTTGAACCCTCTGCAATCCAAAGTAGTTTAGAGTAATTCATATTAGTGTAATCGTACGGCACTAAACCTTGAGGGCGGTATGCTTTAACATTCCACGTATGAACAAACTCATGCGCAGCGGTGCTAATAAAGGCTAGGTAATCTTCGCGGCTACCAAATCTATCGCGTGGACGTTGAATAATTGTTGAGTTTAAATGCTCTGTTGCACCACCAGCACCCGACGTAGCATGAACCATAAATACATAACGTTCATATGGATAGCCATCCCAAATTACATTACCAGTAGCAACTAATTTTTTAAGATCGGTAAGCATTTGCTCTACATCGTAGTTACCGTCGCCCCATATAACTAAATCGTATTCACGGCCATCTACTTCAAATGTGTGTAGTTGGTTAATACCCGTTTCGATTGGTGAATCAACAAGCACGTCGTAATCTGCTGCTTTAAATGAATTTTTGCCTTTTAAATTATCCATACCCGATACAGAGCGCCACTTTTTAGGCACCTCTAAATTAACGGTTACTGGCTCTTGGCGAAATGATTCACTAAACATAAAAAAGCCTGATGCATCTATAAATGCATGGCTGTCGTCAATGTGGCGAGCGCGCTTACCAAGCTCATTTGCATACACCTGGTAGTCAATATTAACTTCGGTTGGCTCATTAAGGTGTACACGCCATGTACTGTGATCAATTTTTTCCCATTTTAACTCTTTGCCATCTTCATCTTTAGCTTTGAAGTAACGAATGCCATTGGCAAGGTTTAGCATTTCATAGCGACCCGTTCGCCATGCAGGAAGTTTTATATCAAGATGTGCTTGCGCTGTTTTTGGAAACTCAACACTTACATCGCCTAAATGATGTTGTGGTTGTGAGATTTCTAAAGAATAATTTACATCGGCAAATACAGGTGCTGAACATGCAGCTAAAATAGATAGGGCTAATAACTTTTTCATAGAGACTCTTAGTGGAAACTTAATTGCCTGCAAGACTAGCAAGCCCCTATTTAAAAGTGAATTAAATACGACAAATTGCCCCGTATACGAGTTTATACGTAGTAGCTTATTAAAATTTCTAAGTTTTTTACTAGATAACTACACATAATAAAAATTTGTTGTAAACTGAAGATAATAAAATTAATTTGATGGCGGTACGCTTAGGTGTCTGAAAGATCTAATCCAACAGATAAAAAACTCAAACAAGCAATTGATGCTCGTATGGCTATTGAGAGTGCACGCAAACATCAAGTGGATATTTTGTGCGACTTTGCAGCTAAACTTTCGCTAAGCTGTAAAGGGCTTGATATTGAGTTAGATAATCGCCTTGCTAAATTTAGAAGTGCACTCAATAAAGGTATGAGCTTTGAAGACCTCTCTCCCCTTGTTAGTGAAACTTTGATATTACTTAAAAATCAAGAATCGATTCAGCAAGCTCAGCAACGTGATTTATTCAACAGTGTACAAAATGCAGGTAAACAGTTACAAAAAACTAAAGGTTTACCTGACGATACTCGCAGAGCCCTGAGAAATTTACTCGATCAAGAGATTAATAACGTTCAGTCAACCCATGGTTATATTCCGCTACTTGATCAACTTATTCTCTTTTATCATGAAGCATTGCTAACTAAGCAAGACCCTCAAGCCGATAATCAGCGCCCTGTAAAACAAGCTCGTGCAAAAAAACTACTTGAGCTGGCTAACGAACTTATACTTGAAGAAGAAGCTACACTACAAATTAATAGTATAAAAAATAATATTACAGAAAGTGACACAATCGATGCATTACTCGATGTTGCGATTAACATAATTGAAGTCGTAGTAAAAAACATTAGCAAAGAGCGTAAATCTGCACAAAGCTTTTTAGTTTCATTAAATCAAACCCTCGAAGATCTACATAATTCTATTGTCTCTACTAGCAGGCACTCTGAATCGATGAGTATTGAGTTTGATTCGTTGAATAAAAGCATTGAACTAAAAATTAAAAACCTCAACGAACAAACACAAAAAGCAACGTCAATCTCATCTTTAAAAGAACTCGTAGATAACGAATTAAAATCACTAAGCGAAGATTTTCTAGCAAAAGAAAAGTTAGAACGAAAAGATAGAGAAATGCTTAGCACTAGCTTTAGTGAAATAAACAAACGAATTGTTACTTTAGAAGATAAGTTAACAACGTATAAAAAACGCTTAAACGAACAGCGCTTTAAAAGTTTACTTGATGGGCTTACAAAACTGCCTAACCGAGCTGCATTTGATGAACGTTACAATCACGAAATGCATTTGTTTAATGTGCAGCCATCAGATGTTACGCTTGCGGTTATTGATGTTGACCACTTTAAATCTATCAATGATAGATTTGGCCATACCGCAGGTGACATTACCTTACAGGTTATATCAAAAGCGTTGCAAAAATCGGTAAGAAAGTCCGATTTTATAGCGCGTTACGGCGGTGAAGAATTTGTATTGTTAATGCCAGGTGTATCGCTTGAAAACGCAACATTACCTCTGGATAAAGTAAGAAAGGTAATTAAAAATATACCTTTTAAATTTAGAGAAAAACAAATTGAGATCACTATTTCGGTAGGTGCAACTCAGTTTAAAAAAGGCGATACTCTGTTAAAGGCATTTGATAGAGCAGATGATGCTCTTTACGAGGCCAAAAATTCAGGACGAGATAGACTTTGTACCAGTAAATAATGTCATAGCCATTATAAATTTTATGACAAGTAGTTTTTTACGATTTAGCAGTAAGGAGAACGTCTATGTTAATACAGTTAAACCCAACTGGGGTTTTAGATTTACTGTCGCAATTAGAAGTTGATTTATTAGAGCAATCTTCTGCTAGTGAGCGTTATAAGTTATTTAGAAACTGCGTACTAGCAGTGCTTAATGTAGGTAGCCATACCGACGAAAGTAGCGATATATACGACAAATACAAAGATTTTGATATTCGTTTAGTAAGCCGCGAGCGAGGCATTAAAATTGAGCTTGAAAACCCACCCGAAACCGCATTTGTTGATGGCGAAATAATTACCGGAATTCACGAGCATATATTTTCTGTTATTCGCGATATTTTGTTTATTTGTCAAAAATACGAAAAAGATTTAAAAGAGCAAAAAGCCATTACTCATATGGTATTCGATATGCTCAGAAATGCAGGTGCATTGCGTGTTAATAGCGAGCCAAGTATGGTTGTATGCTGGGGCGGACACTCAATAAACGAAGTTGAATATAAATACACAAAACAAGTAGGTTACGAACTGGGCTTACGTGGATTAAATATTTGTACTGGTTGTGGCCCTGGTGCCATGAAAGGCCCAATGAAAGGTGCCACTATTGGCCATGCAAAACAGCGCAATACCAATAACCGTTACTTAGGCCTAACAGAGCCAAGCATTATTGCTGCAGAGCCACCAAACCCTATTGTTAACGAATTAGTTATTTTACCTGACATTGAAAAGCGCCTTGAAGCTTTTATAAGAACAGCTCACGCTATTATCATTTTTCCTGGTGGCGCAGGTACTGCAGAAGAATTGCTATATTTATTAGGCATATTACTGCATCCAGATAACACCAAACAATGTTTGCCTGTAATTTTAACTGGCCCTAAAGAAAGTGAAGCGTACTTTAAAGAGCTGTGTGAATTTGTTGAAATGACGCTTGGTAAAGAAGCATTAGATAAGTTTGAAGTTATTATTGATAATCCTGAGTTAGTTGGGCAAAAGCTAAGATCGGCTATGGCCAATGTTCGTGATTACCGTAAAAGCGAAGGCGATGCCTACTACTTTAACTGGACGTTAAAAATCGATAACGATTTTCAACAACCTTTTGCACCAACACACGAAAATATGGCAAGTCTTGATTTACATCTTGATCAACCAAAGCAGTTATTAGCGGCTAATTTACGCAGAGCTTTTTCAGGTATTGTAGCTGGAAATGTAAAAGACGAAGGCGTTAAAGCCATTAAGCAAAACGGTCCATACATTTTAAGTGGCGAGCCTGCCCTTATGGAAAATATGGATACGTTATTACAAGCATTTGTTGATCAAGGCCGTATGAAACTCCCTGGCAGCAAATACATTCCGTGTTACAAAATAAAAGCATGAGTTTTATAGTTTGAAACCCCATTTACTTCTTATTGATGCGCTTAATTTAATTAGGCGCATTTACGCCGTTGACGCCAATCAAAAACATCACAGCGATGAACAAATGATACAAACGTGCTGTGCACGTGTAGCTCATGCGTGTAAAAAGCTTTTAGATACAAGTAATGCAACCCATGCGATTGCGGTATTTGATGGTGACAAAAGCTGGCGTTATCATTTTTATAAAGACTACAAACACTCCCGTGCCCCAATGCCTCAAGTGCTAAAAGATGCCTTAGAGCACTTTAAAACCGCAATAGAAGAAACCGGTATTGTTGTATTTGAGCCTATTAACGATGAAGCCGATGACATTATTGCAACGCTTGCGTTTAAAGCATCAAATAATCAAATAGCTAATACTGTTGTCTCTACTGATAAAGGCTTTTTACCCTATATAGGCCCCTACATTACAGTTTATGATTACTTTAAAAAACTCTATTTAGATGAGACAAGTATAAAAGAGCGTTTTGGTGTTGAGCAAAATAAACTCGTTGATTTTTGGGCTTTGGCTGGTGATAAAACAAATGATATTCCGGGAGTAAAAGGAATAGGTACTAAGTCTGCGCAGCAAATAGTTAATAACTATAATTCAATTGAGCATGCGGCCGAAGATGAGTCTCTAAGCCCGAGTATTAAAGCAAAGTTAGCCGCTAATATGGATATGTACGTAATCTCAAAGCACTTGGTTAGTTTACGCACCGATATAAATTTAGGCTTTAGTTTAAAGCAGTTAAGACTTAATTAGTCGCAAGTTAATAGCCTCTAAACATTACAAAACGTATACTATTATTAGTTACCGGAGTCAGAGTAAACCATATTGAAAAAATTTATCCGATATTTAATCTTAGGTTTAGGGCTATATGCACTGATAGCAGCCTTGGTGATCACTTTTTATAAAGACGATCCTCAGGCTATGATCTGGCAAGACCGAGAAGCTTTTAATAAACGTTATATCGAAAAACTATCACTTGAGCAGCCAACAACACTAAATACTGTGCTTGATTATTTAGGCAGCCCCGACCTTACTTATGCCAAACGAGATGGTGAACAGGTATTTCAGATTGTTTTTTACCGCACACAGCATAAAACATCTGACGGTATAACCACTATGGATGAATGTACTGGGTTATTATTTAAAAATGGGCAGCTATTTTTATGGGGTCCTAGTGCATATAATAAATATCAAGAACAAAATTAGGTGAAGGTTTAATGGATGAAGCTGTTTCAACTACTTTAGAGCAGCTGCTTAATAATACGCAGCTGTTTTTAAGCTATTATAACAATAAACAAAAATGGACAGCCTTATACCCCATGGCAAGTAAGCTAGCTGAGCAATATAGAGTGCTCTATAGCGAACAGCCATTCGCATTACAAGCTCGTTTAACACTTTATAATCCTAATTATTCTTATGCCACCAACTTAGTTGTTAGTCAGAGTGTAATAACCGCTGCACTTTGTAAATCTCAACACTATAACAATGCCCTAAGCGAGCTATACATAGCGGCTTCACTCATTGAGCATTTATGTGTTGGAGCGCAATTAAACAAGCTCTGTGAGCAAACACCTTTTCAAGACTCTGATAAAAACATATGGAAAATGCGTCATCAGTTAGCTGCTAAAGTAATGTTATCCAGTGGCGATTCTGCCAAACCCGTTACACAATTATTAGCTAAGTTAAGTAAATATAAACAAGCATTGGTAAGTGCTCCTAAAATAATGCTTTACGATGGGGGCATAACACTAATTGCTTTAGCAAATATTATTAGTATGAACATTACTAGTAATACGGCTAATAAACACATGAGTTTATTTAAAGCACTTACTGACTTGTATATTCGCACACCAAATTTGTTTGCACTGCAGCTAATCAAATCACTTATAGCCCATTTGGGGCCGCTATTACCGGGAAGCCGCGTTTTTTATGCCGAGCAAACCATGATTTATTTAGCGACTGATGCGCAGCAAAAACATATTTTAATTAGTAACACTAGTCCAAATAAATTAGCTTGGTTTAGCGTTAAAGCAACTCTTAACGACAACCCAAAACAATGGCATTGCGCTGATAAAACCATTAGCTTTAAAGTGTTTAACAGTGAACATGTTAAGTCAAAAAGTGTGGTTGGCGTTGATAAAGCACAGTCTTTACTTGAACTAATAAGTAATATTAAGTCACAGCACGAATATAGCTATAAAGGGCTAAACCAGCTAATGGCGGCTCACCCTCAGGTAGTTGCTAATTTATGTGAGGCAGTAAAACCTTATAATAAGGAGCATCAGGCCGCTAAAGACTTAAAGCATAGTTTATCGATGGTCGGTTATTATAATGCACCTGCGATAATTCAAAGAGTTGTTTTTGAGCAATTAGTTAATGTTACCCCACACCCTCTGCAAGCCTACGTTACTAACAGATTAAATGGTTTAGTAAAAATAATGGCCTTATTAGTCAGTAAAAATAAACATGACCAGTTTGAACACATTACATTACCTTTATATGCTTATGCTCACTTTTTATTAACGCAATGCAGTACACAGCTTTCTCGTAAAACGCTGATTGACGACACACCAAATAAAACATTGAGTGCCCCTATTTGCTCATTTTTTGGAGTAGATTCAATTAATAACGAGCAACTAACGCAACAGCTTACTCATTTATTAAGTGACAACCCATGGACAACGGCACTTTTAGAAGCAGAGCAAACACCTAAAAAACACTTAACTGATTCTCATAAACTCTGGATCACACTTAAAATTGTTGCCCAGAGTGTTTTTAAACCAGAACTTGCGCTAACAGCGTGGCAACTGCAAACATTAAACGAACAACTGAAAATACTAAATTGGCAAAACCCAACTGATTTTAATCAAAAATTAGAATCTCTCGCGTTATTTAATAGTATTTAATTTATGGGACCCTATTTAACGTCTTTATACCCATTATAACTTTGGTGTATACCCAGTATTTCTTGTATAAACTAGCAAAATGGGTGATAAGTTGATATAAATGCGCCCTTAAATTTTCAAGCACGTTCACATAAATGATCTAACAAGCGATTACTCTCTCAGGGTAATAATTTATGTGCAAATCAAACTCTTTAAAGGAAAAGTCAATGGCCAAACAAACCATCACAGTGATCAAAGGCGACGGCATCGGTCCGAGCATTATCGACTCAGCACTTGAAATATTAAAAGCCGCAGGTTGCGACTTTGATTATGAATTTGTTGATGCTGGCCTAGCTGCACTTGAAAAAACAGGTGAGTTACTTCCACAAGACACGGTTGATACAATAGCTAGAAACAAAATCACTCTTAAAGGCCCATTAACAACGCCTGTAGGTGAAGGTTTTACGTCTATTAACGTTACACTTCGTAAGCAATTTGGTTTATACGCTAACGTACGCCCTGTTAAATCATTTGTTGGCACTAAAGCACGTTACGACGATATTGATATCATTACTATTCGTGAAAATACGCAAGGTATGTACTCAGGTGCAGGCCAAATAGTAAGTGAAGACGGTAATGAAGCAGAAGCAAAATCGATAATTACGCGTGAAGGCGCAGAAAAAATCGTAACTTTTGCATATGAGCTAGCGGTACGTGAAGGTCGTAAAAAAGTAACTGCTGTTCATAAAGCTAACATTTTAAAATCAACATCTGGTTTGTTTTTAAAAGTAGCACGTGAAGTAGCTGAGCGTTACCCACAAATTGAATCAAATGAAATGATTGTTGATGCAACGTGTATGAAACTGGTAATGACACCTGAAGAGTTTGACGTAATTGTTACGACTAACTTATTTGGTGATATTTTATCTGACCTTTGTGCTGGTTTAGTTGGCGGTTTAGGTATGGCTCCAGGTGCTAACATTGGTGAAGACGCTGCAATTTTTGAAGCTGTACACGGTAGTGCACCAGATATTGCTGGCAAAAACCTAGCTAACCCAACATCTGTAATTTTAGCGTCTATCCAAATGCTTGAGCATTTAGATATGGGCGATACAGCAGAGCGTATTCGTAGTGCTGTTGCTGATGTAATTAAATCAGGCGACCGTACAACTCGCGATTTAGGCGGCAGCCACGGTACAACTGATTTCACTCAATCAGTAATTGACCGTTTATAATTAATATTTGTTATTAATTTAAATAGCCCGCTAATTTAGCGGGCTTTTTTTATTTGTTAATTAAGCTTATACCAACCTGGTGTATTTATGCAGGTTAGTATTAAACCTAAATAAACTTAACAGTAGTAATCCTAATAAACCTGCCAATGATCCGCCACTTGAACCCGAACTACTTTGTTGCTTTTGCACTGTAAGAGATAACTCTTTAGTAAAAGTATCATTGGTTTGAGTATCAGTAACATTCAACGTTACATTAAATGTCCCGTCAGTTTGATAAGTATGCCTTGGGTTTTGTAAGTTTGATACCGCACTGCCATCACCAAAATCCCAACTGTAATTATAACTATTAAAGCCGCCGGTTACTTGCGCATTAAATTGAGCGCTTAAATCATTTACTGTAACGTTTGCGTCTATGCTAAGCGGAACAGTTGCAGTTACATCAACCGCTTTAGTTTGCTCCGTGCCTTCGTTATCTGTCACTGTAAGCGTTACTTGGTAATCACCAGAGTATAAATAATTATAAGTGAGCGATTGCGTCGTTAAAGTACTTCCATCCCCTAGCTGCCAATTATAAGTATACGGTGCGACTCCACCTGTAAACGAAGCTTGAGCTGTTAATATTCCTTGGTTTATTTCATATTCAATTTCATTTACAGATAATGGCTCAACTAATGTAACTTGAGCTACAGCTACTTGCTGTGAAGTATCATTACTTGCCATAAACTCAACGCTATAGGTGCCATAGTCTTGATATTCATGAGTAGGCGTTAACTCTGTGCTTGAGCTACCATCGTCAAAATTCCACGTGAATTTATCCGCAGGCGTGAGTGCAAAACCTTCTACATTAAAATTAACGATTAAACCTGTTTTGGTAAAATTAATACCCTTAGTAACATCGTAATTAAGCTCTACTTCTATATCTTCACTATCAGCTGACTGGCTTATAATATTAAACCCAAAGCCAACCTGTGGAAGGGCAACGCCCGATGACTGTTGCGCTGAAAAACTATAGTCGGTTTTATCAGTAAACTCTGTAATAGCTGATAAATCATCATCACCTAACCCAGCTCGCTGTGGATATAAACTAAAAGCAGCATCACGAATTTGAATTGCTGAAGCAGCCGGAGTTTGCGTACTGCCTTTATTTATCGAGCGCTGATCAGCATCTACCACTAATGCAAAACCACTACCTGGATGCTCGGTAGTGTTATTATCTGCTTGAGATTCATTGCTGTACCACAATAATAACCCCGGTGAGTACTGCTCTGCTTGCAAACTACTGTCAACGCCAGTGTATGAACGCAATTGTAAATAGTAATGTGATGGCGATGCATATGTGTAACTACCTATTTTTTCAAAGCCATTAAACTCAGTGTTAATTTGATCTTGTGCATTATTTTGCCAAATTAAGGTATCACTTTGCTCAATACGCATATCATCCACAACAAAACCATAATAATGTGTGTTCGCATCTGTTATGTATTCAATTTTTAGATCAATCATTTGCCCAGCATAAGCTGATAAATCAAACTTATGGGTTAAATAGCCGTTAGGTTGCTTAGCATCACTATTAAAAAATGAATCACCTGATATATACGGACCAATGTCACCATAGTATGGGTTAATTGCTTGCGTATAATTACTAGCAATAGGCTCCCCATTTACTTTTACCTGTACTAAATCATAGTCGCGCTCAATACTGTAATAAGCAATAAAGCTTAAAGTAAGTGCCTCAGTCGTGTTTGGTAGCGTTACTGTATTAACTAAGCTATTACTAATATTGTCGCCCGTATTTGAATAGTATTGAAAATCACCTTCTACTGGCGTTTTAAATTTTTCGAGTCGAGATGGCAGTGTTATTTTTATTTGGCTTTGCAGTTGTGAAGTACTCGCAGTATTAATTAATGTTTGCTGTGCGTTAGCATCTATCGCATCCATATCAAGCGTGAGCTGATTAACCCAATTACCCTGGTATCGATTTTGTAAATATTCAAGCGCATAAGGGCTAAACATAACAGGCTCAGAGCCTCGTGGAGAACCTGCCCAACTTCCTGTCGACATAACTGACCAAGACGCGACAGGCTCACCTACCGTGTTAGATTGTAAGTCGTATTCATCTAATAATCCCAAGTCATGCCCAAACTCATGCACCACCACGCCAATCCCAGCATCAATTGGATTAATTGTGTAACCAGAGAGCTTAATACTGCTGCCTGCAATCTCGCTCGGCCCGCTATTTTCATCAAATACATAGTAGCGGTGCGACCAAATAGCATCAGTGCTTAGGTAACCGCCACCTGCTTCCTCGCCAATACTTGAATGAAAAATCATTACATGGTCAATAATGCCATTGGGTTCGTTAATAATTCCATCGCCATCTACATCATCTAAATCAGTTAAATCATAGTCCGTTAAATTAATATTAAACTTTGCAACCGCCTTCTCCACAGCCTCTTTGACTAAAGCGGGCGCATTTTTATCACGTGTACTGCCTTGGCGTTCACCATATATTTTTGCATTGTTATCAGCGGTTACCCAGCCATATACCTGCCCGTTAAAGTTTAAGCTATTACCAGACGCTGCTTTATAATAATCAGCAGCCGTTGATATGCTTTGTCCATCAGGGCCCGCATAACCTTCAGTATTAAAAAGCATTTGCTGATAGTGTTCAGTTGAATAATCAGCGTAAAACATATCTGTGTCCTGCTCTACAAGTCGATTATCGTCATGATTGAGGTCAGGAAAATCAATTAAGATAGCTAACACTTTTACATCATTAACGCTTTGATCAGGCACTAACGACGTTGAAAAAGCGGCTTGTTGTTTATTTGTGTTTGAAAAATCCGTAGAGGAGGATTTAAATTGCCTAAAGCCATTTTTAATTGAGTGATTGGCAACTTCTTTGTTACTCATATATGACTTAAATGAACTATCTAACTCACTAGAGGATATTTGGTCTCTTTTTTTAAGCCAATATAAAATACGTTCTTCGTTAGTTATACCAACATCATGCGGGCTTAAATTATTAGCCGCTACTATAGGGCTTAATAGCGTAGTTAAAAGCGCAATTAACGTCACTTTTTTCACTGTATTTTCCTCAAACATAATTATGTAGTAATCATACCTAATAATAGAAATTTAAACATGCGATAAAAACATATAGTTAACATGTGCAATAAAAGTTAATGGTCTTTCACACTCTTTTATAACTAAAATCAAACACACAACCTAAAACGCATAATTTCTGCTAGATAACTCAGTTAAATACAGTATTTCTGAAGATTTAAATTAAAAAAAGCTACAAAACGAATTTAAAATGCAAAAAGCCACTTTCGAGGTTGACATAAGGGTTCAAAACCCTTAAAAATAAACCTATACAGAATTTTTAATTTAAAAGCAGTGTTTTGCTAAGTAGAGTAAAAACTATGAACACACAAATTAACCTTTTAGTCGTACTCGTACTGGTCTTAGTTATAAGCCCAGCGGGGATGTATTAAAAGGTGATACTGCTTTTTAAAAACCCTCGCACTACGCGGGGGTTTTTTTATGCATAAAAAAAGCGCACAGAGGAATGAGGATGAGTAAACAAGAATATAATGGCTCTGAACTAGTAGTTCAGGCATTAAAAGAGTTAAAGGTAAAATACATATTTGGCTACCCCGGTGGTTCGGTTTTAGACTTATATGATGCACTTTTTCAGCAAGATGATATTGAGCATATATTAGTACGTCATGAACAAGCTGCCACACATATGGCTGATGGTTATGCTCGTGCTACTGGAGACGTTGGTGTTGTACTTGCAACCTCAGGCCCTGGCGCTACAAACTGTATAACGGGTATTGCAACGGCCTACATGGATTCAATTCCTATGGTTGTATTATCAGGCCAAGTGCCTACAAGTTTAATTGGTGACGATGCATTCCAAGAAACTGATATTGTTGGCTGTTCTCGCCCTATAGTTAAACACAGCTTTAACTGTAGAAGTGCTAAAGAAATCCCAACAATCTTAGCTAAAGCCTTTTATATAGCCAGTACAGGTCGTCCTGGGCCCGTTGTAGTTGAGCTTCCTAAAGATATGCTTAACCCTGCTATAAAGTTTGAATACGAATTTCCTAAAACAACAGAGCTAAGAACATACAGCCCTAATACTAAAGGGCATTCAAAACAAATTCGTAAAGCGGTAACAACTATTCTAGAGGCCAAAAAACTGGTTATCTACTCTGGCGGTGGTATTGTTATTTCAAATACGTCAGAGCAATTAACGCATTTAGTTGAATCGTTAAATGCACCCATTACCAATACACTAATGGGGCTTGGCGGCATATCAGGTGTACATCCAAACTTTGTAGGTATGCTAGGCATGCACGGTACGCTTGAGGCCAACAAAGCAATGGCAAACGCCGATGTGATTTTAGCGCTTGGTGCTCGTTTTGATGACAGGGTAACTAATAACGTTAAAAAGTTTTGTCCAAATGCCACAATTGTACATGTAGATGTAGATCCAACTTCAATTTCAAAAACAATCAAAGCGCATATACCGGTTGTAGGTTGCTTAGCAACAGTACTAGAACAACTACAAACGGGTATTGATAAAAGCCCAATTAAAATAGATCGCAGCGCGCAAGAAGATTGGTGGCGCCAAATTATCAGCTGGCGTGAACAAAAATGTTTAAGCTACAACACAGATGGCGACAAAATTAAGCCACAAGCCGTAATTGAAGCTGTTTATAAAGCCACTAATGGCGATGCTTACGTAAGTTCTGACGTTGGTCAGCACCAAATGTTTGCAGCGCAATATTACCCATTTAAGCATCCTCGTCAGTGGATAAATTCAGGCGGCCTAGGCACTATGGGCTTTGGCTTACCTGCTGCTATGGGCGTAAAATTAGCCTTTCCGGATAAAGAATCTGTATGTATTACGGGTGATGGCTCTATTCAAATGAATATTCAAGAGCTATCTACCTGCTTGCAGTACAACCTAGCTGTAAAAGTTGTATCACTTAATAACCGCTCTTTAGGTATGGTACGCCAATGGCAAGATATGGTTTACGGCGGTCGTCATTCATCATCTTACATGGACTCACTGCCTGATTTTGTTAAGTTGGTTGAAAGCTACGGGCATGTGGGTATTAAAGTAAACACACTTGATGAGTTACAACCTGCAATCGATAAAGCTATGAGCATAAACGATCGTTTAGTCTTTTTAGATATTCTTGTAGACGAGAAAGAACATGTATACCCAATGCAAATCAAGTTAGGTGGCATTGATGAGATGTGGTTACGTAAAGGAGTAAAAGCATAATGCGTCGGATTTTATCTATTCTATTAGAAAACGAACCAGGTGCACTGTCACGTATTGTTGGGCTTTTTTCACAACGTGCATACAACATTGACAGCCTAACTGTTGGCACAACTGATGATCAGTCGTTATCACGTATTACCATTACCACCATGGGTGATGACAGAGTGGTTGAGCAGATCACAAAACAAGTTAACAAATTAGTCGACGTGCTTAAAATTATCGATTTAACAGAAATGAGTCACATTGAGCGAGAGTTATTGCTTGTTAAGGTATTTGCTCAAGACGAGACGACTCGTGCAGCGGTTACCCGCGTAGTTGATGTGTTCCAGGGTGTTATTTTAGATATGGGCCGACAAAGCTATAGCCTGCAACTAGTGAGTAGTACAGACAAAATAGAATCGTTTTTAGACACACTTCGTCATGAAACCGATATTATTGAAGTTGTACGTTCTGGTGCTGTTGGCATTGGCCGAGGCGATAAAGCCTTAAAAGCATAAATTTATAATATAAAGGCATCAGTTGATGTCTTTATTAAACATAAAAAAAAAGAGCTAAATAGCTCTTTTTTTATTTTAATTCGTTAAACCTATTAAGGGTTTACTTGGTCTTTAAGACCTTTACCTGCTTTAAAGCTTGGGATAGTTGCCGCTGCGATTTGGATCTCAGCACCCGTTTGTGGGTTACGGCCAGTGCGAGCTGCACGTTCTTTTACTGAGAAAGTACCAAAACCAACTAATGCTACTGAATCACCTTCTTTTAAAGAAGAAGTTACAGCACCTGTAAACGCGTCAAGAGCACGAGTAGCAGCGGCTTTAGAGATTTCTGCATCAGTAGCAATTTTTTCAACTAATTGAGCTTTATTCATTGTTAGATTCCTATTCGTTATTATTTTGCCTTCGCAAAACCTATCTTTATGCATTTTTAAAGAGTTAGCAACAGCAAATTGCATTTTTTGCTTAAATTCTTAAAAAATGAGTAAAATTTAAATAATTCTCGGTAGAATACAGCGTGTTGGGTTAACAAAGACTTAATTTGAGTACAATTTTGGCGCAAGTTAAGCAACTGGGTAAATAAGCTATATTTTTTCGATAACTAAGGTCACTTCCCCGACCTCGACTCCAAACTTAACAATAGATGTGCGGTTTATCAAGCGCGATTGTGTAACCAGGTACATCCAATCGTCAAAATTCACTTCTAAAGTACTGCCATCGTATGGAAGCTCTACATCATAATTCCAATGAAATACGCTGCCGTCACTTTTGCCTTTTGCTGTACCTATAACATCAGCTGCTGTCCCCGTTAAACTATTGCCTTCATTTAACGTTATTTTCCAGATTCGCTTTTGGGTTTCGCCATCATCATAAACAAAGTCTTCTTCAATAACGCCCTGGTTACCGTCCCAAGTCGCATTCATATCTACGACAAGCTTTCGGGTCAATTCGCCTTTAAAGTCTTGTACAACACCATAGGCTTTCAAATTTCCGCTAAAAAACGTTTTAAAGTCGAAATTTGGCGATGTATTTTTATAATGTTCAACATTTGGTGCCGAACAGCTAATTAAAAGTAGAGCCGAGAGGCTCATAACAGCTGCTTTTAACGTGTTTAATATGTTCATATTAATTCCCTAATAATTGCTTTCGTAATTTTGGTTCAGAGGTTTTTTCATCAAGCCAAATAGCTAAAAAGTCACTCGAAAATTGAGGTTCATCAATTTCACCCATTTTTTCATCATTATGATAAAAAGTGCTCATACCTTGCTCATTTGTCACTAATGTTAGTGAGTCACCCTTTTTTATATCAGGCCAAATAGACAACAATTTACTGTCGTATTTATCTGCCAGCCCTGTTTTTCCAAGATGTTCCCACTGCTCATTTGTTGCTTTTACTATTTCTTTAGCGTCAAAGTCACGTAAATAGGTAAGCTTAAACTTAACAGGATGTGTTTCTGCGCTGTAATTACCTGAAGGGGTAAATAGCACAGCGTCATATACATCCCAAAATAAATACTCCATTCGTGCTTCGCCTACTTTATTAAATTGTGTGTTAGCTAAAACAATTGAAGTGGTAAGCAAATAAAAAGTAACTGCCTTTAGTAAAAATTTCAAAATAAGCTCCCTTTGAGTCAATGGGTAATGTTACGAAATAGAAATTGTGGAAGATCAGCGATTGATGAATAACTTGATTTTTTGGTTTATAAAAAGAATAACAGTAAACACTGTAGACCAAAGCGCCCCGTAAACGAGCCAGAATTGCCATAAAGGTAAACCTAAACTTATTACTTCAAAGCGCGCTCCAGCCCAATAACTTGCTGGCGCAAATGCCATACATACCAAAAAGGCCTGCCAAAGCTTTAATTTACTCAAAAAAAACATTGAGGTATTTAAAGAAAGTAGTAATGCAGCCCATAAAAACACGAGCCATAGAGGGAAGGGATAAACTTTAAATTCTAACAAGCCTAACTTTACCGCTATAAATTCTAACAATAGTGCTAAAGGTAGGGCTTTAATTAATAGTAAGGAGTCTTGTTTTTTCTGCTTTGACAAACAAAACATTAAAACAATAATCAAGCCACTAAAAAGTAGCAAATTGGCTTCAAGCAGCAGTGATAAAAACCACACTGCTTGAAATAAAACAAAATTAGTAACCGAGCGCAATATCATCGTTATCACTAGTAAAACGAGGTTTACGCGCCATTAAATGTACCGTACTTGTTGCTCTGGCTCTAAACGCACCTTCACAATAAGCAAAATAAAATAACCATAAACGATAAAAGCGTTCATCAAATTTAGAGCGGTCTAAATCAGGCCAGCTTTTTATAAAACGAGTTCGCCAGTCTGCTAATGTTCGTGCGTAGTGAGCGCCAATATCATTAACAGTATGAATAACCATATCGGTATTATTTTTAATCTGCTCACTCATTTCGTTAAGCGATGGCAAACATCCGCCCGGAAAAATATACTGCTGAATAAAGTCAGAGTTTTTTAAGTAGTGCTTATAACGCTGATCGCCAATAGTAATTGCTTGAATAAGCATGGCGCCATCGTCTTTTAGGAGCTCACCACACTGAGTGAAAAAGCTAGGTAAATAGTCGTGACCAACCGCTTCTATCATTTCAATAGAAACAAGCTTGTCGTATTTACCTTTTAGTAGTCTGTAGTCGAGCTTAAGTAATGTTATTTTACTTTCAAGACCAAGTTCAACAATCTTGTTAGCTACATAATCATGTTGCTCATCAGATATGGTTGTTGTTGTTACATGGCAATCGTAATGTGTGGCTGCATATATAGCAAATGCCCCCCACCCTGTACCAATTTCAATTACTGAATCATTTTTTTGAAGCTCAACTTGCTCACAAATGCGTTTAAGCTTGTATTGCTGAGCCTCTTCAAGTGTGGCTTCTTTTGTAGGATATACAGCACTTGAATAAAGCATTTCTTTACTTAAAAATGATTCGTACAAATCATTACCTAAGTCGTAATGAGCAACAATATTTTTCTTAGAACCCGATTCTGAATTTTTGTTTTTTATGTGATTAAATCGGTGTGCGATATTACTAAAAAATGCGAATTTTTTTTCAAACTCATCGAGTTGCTTTTCGTTTATAGCAAATATCTCAATGAATGAAGTTAAGTTGTCACAAGACCAATGTCCCAAAATATACGCTTCACCAGCGCCAACGCTCCCAGATAACGCAAACGCTTTATACATAGCTTTATCATTAACTGTTACTGTTGCTTTTAACGCAGACGATACATCACCAAAAACTGTGCGCTCATTTCCTTCAATTAAAACAACTTGACCTGTTTCAATTGACGAAAAGGCTTTAGTCACTAATTTTTTATATATATTAGTTAACCAACTAGTGCTTTGTTCGCAATTTAAGCTCGACACTTTATCCATTAAAATACCTATTAATTGTCCTGACTACCTATGTGCTTTATGGCTTACCTGAGTGACCTAGAAAAGGTACTCGCTTTATAAACAACTTTAATGCTTGATAATAAATACCTTTGAAAATAGACCATGTCATGGCCGGAAAACGTTTAAACAACTTATTAATCTCTTCGTTAGTGAGTTCTTTACGTTTCAAGCGAAGTGTTGCATCAAATAATAACTCTTCATTTCGCTTATTTTCAATGTGTATCAATGTTTTATCAGGCGATTGTTTAACATGCCAATGATAGTTCATATCTAGATTCATAAAAGGTGATACGGAAAAAACCTTCTTAAAGTTCACTTTTTTTTCTAAAGGGACTAAATAATAATGACGTTCGTTCCATGGTGTATTACTCACTTCAGCTATCATGTACTTAAAACGGGTGTCGTTGTGGCCAAAAAAGTAAAAATTAACAGGGCTAAAATACACACCAAAACAACGAAGCTGCCCTAACATGTAAATATGAGAAAAGGTTTCAGTAATACCTAAATTGGCAAGTTGATCATGCGCACGCTCAATAAGAGGTCGTTTAGCAAGTTCTGAGGTGTCTTTAAGATAATCAGCTTCATTAAATTTTAACGCTTTTAAGCCTGACGTACCTATGTGCTTATGCACACCATTTAGTTGTTGAGGATTATTTAAATCTACCCACATCATATACAAAGGGTAACTAAAACGATGTTCTTTAACAGCAAAACGGCGATGTTTTACATCGCCTAAATACACTGCACTAGTCAAATTCGACCCCAAGTTGCTTGGCTACATCTACACCACTGTGTACGCCATCTTCATGAAAACCATTGTACCAATAAGCACCACAAAAATAACTATTGTTTTGTCCATCAATACTGTGTTTAAGCTTTTGAGCAGCAATTGACTCTTGGTTAAATACAGGGTGATGATAAGTAAACTCGCGCAAAATTTTACTTTGGCTTATTCCTTCAAGGTGATTAAGCGTTACACAAAACTGTGTATCCGATTGTATACCTTGCAAAATATTCATTTGGTAAGTAACAACAGCTGCTTTATCAGTGTTGTTATTAAGTAGGTAGTTCCAACTTGCCCATGCCGCTTTTCTATCAGGTAAAAGGTTTGTATCGGTGTGCAGCACAACTGAATTCTCAGTGTAAGCTATTGCACCCAATACTGACTTTTCTTGCTCAGTAGCATCACCAAGTAGTGCAAGCGCCTGATCTGAATGACAAGCAAATATTACTTTATCAAACTTACTTAATTCACCATTGGCAAACTCTATTGTTACTTCATCATTTTGACGCGTAACAGATTTAATATCTGTATTAAGTTTAATTTTATCAGCAAAGCCTCTGATCAGTGGCTTAATATACTGACGAGAGCCACCTGGTACTACATACCACTGTGGTCTATTTGTTACATCTAAAAGGCCATGATTAAAGAAGAACTTAACAAAAAATTCAACGCCTACATTTTCCATTTCTTTAATACTGGTAGACCAAATAGCTGCGCCCATCGGAAGAATATAATGGTATTTAAAAAAGTCATTAAAGTGATTGTCACTAAGCAATTGCCCTAATGATTGATCAGACTGGTAATCATCTTTTTCATGTAGTGCTTTACACAATTTGTTAAACCTAACAATGTCGTACAATAATCGCCAAAACTTAGGTCTAAAAATATTACGACGCTGTGCAAACAGGCTTGTAAACGTATGGCCATTGTATTCAAAGCCAGTGGCTTCGTTATGAACACTAAAGCTCATCTGCGTTGTTTGTTTATCTACACCAATACGCGATAGTAACTTTTCAAAGTATGGGTAAGTTCTGTCATTAAATACAATAAAACCAGTATCTATTGCGTATTTTATGCCGCACACATCAACATCAACCGTTGCAGTGTGGCCACCTATATAATCATTTTTTTCAAATACGGTTACATCGTAATGTTTATGAAGCAAATGCCCACATGTTAAACCAGATACACCAGTTCCTATTATTGCTATTTTTTTCAACGGGCTAATCCTTTTGCGATTTTAAGCCAAATTGGGAGTGGCAAAATACGTAATGCTTTTAATATAAGAGTAAAACGGTACGGAAAGTGAACATCTTTTCGGCGCTTATGTATTCCCTTAATCATATAGTCTGCGGCTTTTTCAGCGGTAACAGCCATAGGCATCGGGAAATCATTTTTATTAGTAAGCGGAGTTTTCACAAAGCCAGGGTGAACTAAAGTCACATCAACATCATCTAAATCAACAGCTAAGCTTTTTGCTAAGTAACTTACACCCGCTTTTGATGCACCATAAGCTTCTGAACGAGGTAGCGCAAGATAGGTAACACTTGAGCTGACCAAAACAAGCTGACCACCTGAATTTATTTTAGGAAGTAGCGCCTCAAGGCAATACCCCATAGAGAGTAAATTTACGTTTATTACACGCTCAAACAATGCACTATCAAAATTTCGCGCGTCATCTATGTATTCACAATTACCGGCGTTTAAAATAACACGGTCAAAATGAGGAAAGCCAATAGTAGACTCTTTAATGTCTTGTAGATTAGTTGCATCAAATTTACACGCTTGAATATTGTCGTATTTAGCAAGCTCAGCGAGCTTTTCACTATTACGGCCACAAGCTATAACAGTGTCTCCCAATTGCGCATATTTAATTGCTAACTGCTCACCAATACCAGAAGTAGCACCCGTTATAAGTGTGATCATAATTAACCTGCCCTTTTATCAATTAGCTTTATAACACTACCAAGTAAAGGAATATGTTTGTACAGCAACTCGCCCACATTCAAGTAGTCTCTGTGCTTGATAATTTTGCCATTTTCAAAAATAAGCTTGCTATGACCTTCTACCGATATAGTTTTACCTGATGAAAGCTTTGGATGTGCATAGTGCATAGTCCAATAGATAAAAGCATTGTTGCCGCTATCAAACGAATCGCTAATATCAAACTGACAATGCTTAACATTGCTATATAAGTTAGCAAAGTACCTGCGCAATTCTACAATGCCATTAATTTCATGCATCGGGTCTATAAACTGTATGTTGTCACAGTAAATATCACTCAATAAATCAAGATTAGTGCTATCAAGCTGTTGGTATATTTCAACAAATTTATCTACTGGTAACTGGTTATCCATATCACACCTTAAATGCAGCAAGTGCACGTTCTCGTGCCGCTTTATGATCAACTATTGCTGGCCAGTAACATTCCTTATCTTTACCTATTGCGGCTAAATAAGTGTGTGGAAAATGAATGTGTTTATCTGGCACGTTTTCAAGCTCTGGCAAATACTTACGGATAAACTTGCCAGTTGGATCAAAGCGCTCGCTTTGTCTGATAGGGTTAAAAACTCTAAAGTAAGGCTGAGCATCACACCCAGTACTTGCAGCCCACTGCCAACCACCATTATTAGAGGCTAAATCGCCATCAATTAGGTGCTGCATAAAAAAGCGCTCACCTTCGCGCCAGTCTATTAATAAATGCTTAGTTAAAAAGCTCGCAACAACCATACGTAAACGATTGTGCATCCAACCGGTTTGCTTTAGTTGTAGCATTGCAGCATCCACTAACGGGTAACCTGTACGCCCTTCACACCATGCTGTAAATTCATTTTCGCTTTTACGCCACACTACGGCGTTATACTTTTCGTTAAAGTTATCACCGCGCGAAAGCTTCGGAAATTCAGCAATTAAATGCCTGTAAAATTCGCGCCAAACAAGCTCGTTAATCCACGTAAACGTTTTACTTTTTGACGTAGTTAAAATATCAGGATAACGCTGCTGAATATTAATAAGCAGCTGTTTTGTGCTCACAATACCAAGTGCTAAATACGGGCTTAAACCTGATGTGCCTTTTACGCTGGGTATATCACGCTGATCGTCGTAGCTTGTAAGTTTGTCACATATAAAATTATCAACTACGGTTGAGAGTGTTTCGTCGTCAACCGGCCACTTATCCGAGCATCCATCACTTTTTAGTAAGTCGCTTTCATCAAATTTTATTGGATCAGAAGTTAGAGGCCATTGAGGCAAACTAAAATGTGTATCTTGATACTGCTTTAGCCATGCTCGCTTAAATGGAGTAAACACTTTATACATTTCATTACTTTGATTTTTAACCGTTCCAACAGGTGCAATTAAATCACCTTCGTACAAAGTAAAAGTAATTGAAAGCTCATCGCATTCGTGCAAAATTGCTTTATCGCGGTTTACTTCATTAAGCTCATATTCTGTATTAGCAATTACGTGTTTTACATCGTTTGATTTACAAAAATTAATAAGCTCACGCGTACAATCACAAAAGCTTGGCGCTTCAATAACATGTAAAGTAATGCCGTAATCAGCAAGCTGAGATTGAAGATAAGTAACTCGGCGCTTGAGTAAGTCAATCTGAATAGGCGCAGTTTGGTGCTGTTGCCACTGTTTTTCAGACACAAAAAAAATGGCGTGTTTAGCGCCATTATTTAGCGCTTGAATTAACGCTTCGTTAGAAAAAAGGCGCAAATCGCGCCTAAACCAAAATAATGTATCCATTAAATACCAAATCGTAGTTTTAAATCGTGAGGGTAAGGGTTAAAAAATACTTGTTTTTCAAGGTACTCATTTGGGTGAACCTTCAAATGATGTTTTAACAAGGTAAGTGGTACATACAATGGCACCAAACCTTCGCGGTATTCATCTATCGCATCACGAAGTTCTTGTTTTTCAACCTTCGATAAATCATTTTTAAAGTAACCTTGTAAATGCATTAGCGTGTTGCAATTATTTCTGCGAGAAGCTGGCTTTTTAAGACCCGTCATCAAACCTAAAATATATTCATCAGCAACTGCATTTATATCGTCGCCTACATAAGTCCCCAGCAGGTTACCCAAATCACGATAAGCTTGATAGTTATGAGCCATCAACAAGTACTTATACTGAGAGTGAAATTGAGTAAGCTTATGAACCGTAAGCGGCTCTTGTACTAATTTTTGCCAGTTTTTAAATACGTAAATTCTCATTACAAAGTTTTCACGTAAATGCATGTCGTTTAAACGTCCGTTTTCTTCACATGGCAATAATGGGTTGTGCTTCATTATTTGCTCAGCAAAAAAACCAACGCCTTCTGAGGTATTACCTGTTCCTGCTTCATTGTATATTTTAATGCGCTCCATGCCGCAGCTTGGGCTTTTTGCACAAAATACAAATCCGCTTAATTCTTTAGCTTGTTCAGTTGCAACTTTTTTACCATATTCAGTAAGTTGTTGGCCTACTTCGCCGGTGCCATCTGGGCGGCATACTTTAATAGTATCGCCCACTTTAACTTGGCGAATAGTTGGACGAGGTATCGGTAAACCAACAGCTACTTCCGGACAAAACCGTGTGTATTCAACGTGTTTACCTAGCTCATCCATACAAAAATTTGACTTTTTATGTCCCGTGTCAAATCTAACTTTTTCGCCTGCTAAGCAGGCGCTTATACCTATTTTTATTATATCTGTGTGCATATATTCTCTTAGTAAATCAAATTACCTATTGGATTTAGTAACTTGCTGAAGCCCTTATTAAAATGTAGCGCACTACTGACAACTGTAAAGCATAAACATCCATCTTTCGTTAAAGGTGTATGTTGATGACTACCATCTTGCCAAATAAAGTCGCCTGGTACGTAATTACCATCTTCATCACTAAACTCACCATCTAGTAGTAAAGTAACTTCAAATCCGGTATGTGTATGCTCAGGAATTTCGCCACCGGCATCAATATGTAGCAAGCTAGAACGCAGCGCACCATCATCAAGCGAAACGCGAGATCGTGCCAGCTTACCAACTTGTGTAAATTTGCTATGAGAAATACGTGTCAAAGCACGTGGAAGCTGATAGTTATGCTCATTCACTTTAATAGAGACAGGCTCTACTTCGTAAACTTCATCGATAGAATCATCAGACATGATCATATCGAGAACATTTAGTTCAAATTCTTCAAGTAAATCAGATTTCTCAGTTTGAGGTTTCTCAAATTGACCAGGCTCTTCACTAAATAATGCATTTGCATTACTAGCTTCAATTTTAGCTACTTTAGCTTGGCACACAGGGCACATGTCTACGTGAATAGAAACGGCTAAACTCAATGATGTAGCAAGTGATGCATCGCAATACTGTGTCAGTAAAGTTTCACTCGGGTGATGTTTAATCATGCTGATCTCCCATTTCATTACGTAATTTTTGCAAGGCCAAACGTAACCGTGATTTTACCGTGCCTACTGGAATATTAAGTTGATGTGCAAGTTGCTCTTGCGACATATCTTGAAAGTAAACGCCTCTTACCACTTCGCGTTGAGCAATCGGTAATTTGTCTAAATAACGCTTAATTTGCTTATCTTCTAAATGATCACTGTATTCGTGATGCGTATCTTGTGAGTCGTTTAGTAACGGCCAAATATCTTCGCTTATATTTTCTTCTTTATTACTTTTCATTTTACGAAGCATATCGAACGAAGCGTTACGCATAACGGTATAAACCCACGTAGTCGCAGCGCCTTTTTCACTATGATACAAATGTGCTTTACGCCAAACAGACGTTAATGTTTCTTGCACAAGCTCCATGGCTTGGGCTTCAACACCAAACTGCTTAATTCCAAAGCGTTTAATTTTTGGCGCAAAGTATTCAAATAAATATGAAAACGCTTTTTTGTCGCGTGATTGCGCAACATCTATAAGCGCTTGCATGAGCTCTTTACTCGGCGTTTCTGGCATGGCAGTGTACTTACCTGTATTAGGTTCACAACGTGGTGACTGTTGTTGACTTACCATAATAATTTATCCCGTTATTGCTTTTGTATTAAGTAATACGGACAATAATTAATTTAGGATCATAAAATTTAGGCAAATTCGTTATTAATCACAGTATGGAGGAAATTCAGTAAGTTATCAAAATTCGTTTCAAACGCAAGTTGCTGTTTTTTCTCAATAGAAACAGGTAGGAGTTCAAGCCAACGTGCTGCAATCCAGGGAAGCTTGTCAAAATGAGTTTTCTTGTACAACAAATTAAGTTCCGGATTACCTTGAAACACGTTTTTAAGCGCATCGTGTAATAGGTAATGTTCACCAATTTGGTTGTTAGAATCTTTGTACCAATACGGCGTATTACAAGGCGATACCAAGCCATGGCGTAATTCGTCTTCGTCTTGATAAACATCATTAATTTGCACATTTTGCGATGCAAATACATCAATTAATAATACATCGTTATCGTCTTGGTCAAAATCAATAATATCAACAAGGCAACCTTGCGCGCTTATATTAAAAGGCGTGTCATGCTCGAACGTACAAAGCACAAACCCTGTATTATTTTTTAATGCGGTTTTAACCATATTTAAATAGCGAGGCTCAAATATGCGTAATCGCGTATAACCTTCAGGTAACATAAAAATGGGTAATGGAAAAATCGCACGTTTCATAAAGTCTACTTATTTCAAACACTCTGCCTTTATTTACGTGCGCTTTTGCTAAGTCGATCAGCTTTGTATGAATCGAATTAATTACCAGCTATATAATTGGCTAAAGATTAAACCAACCTCCCATAGCTTTAAACACTTGAACCGAGTAATAAGCGCTAATCATACTGACTACGGGTGCTAACATTAATGCAAATAATCCAAGTTCACTGCTCATCGTTTTAATCCTTTAAATAATTTATTTTACGTTTTTTATACTAGTGTCAGTATTTTTAAGCGTTGTGCTATCTGTTAAAACAGGCTCATCTAATAACCCCTCTAAAACAGTTTTAGCATCAAAATAAAGCGTTTCCTTTAGTGATTTTTCAAGCTCGATTGTGGTTTGCTTAACATAGCTTGCTACACTTTGAGTTAATATATCAGTTACATCTAGGTCCACCTCTGTTGCGTGTACTTGCGCAGAACCTAATACTAATAAACTTGCCATAGCGATTTTAATTGAATGTTTCATAATGGTATTCCTTGTTTGTGTATTGTTTAGACGTAGTTATATACTCAAGGGTTGTGCCAACATAAAAACAAATCTTAACCAGTTGTAATTAAACAACTTTACACACATCACTTTAATTTAAAAAATTCATCCCTCGTTAATTTAACCATTTAATTTAATTTTTTGACTACTTTTTAGTTAATAAATAAAAGGATTTAAATGTATTAATACCGTCACACTAAATACATTTAGCGTTTATAAAAACGTCATATCTACCCGCTAAAGTGCACACCACTATAAATAATTCAAAAAGTGCAGTATGACTCTTTCATCACGTCGAAATTTTTTAAAAACCTCAGCAGCAAGCATATTTACCGTCGCAGTATCGAGTGCCATTACAGGTTGTGCTCAAACATTAATAAACAAACCTCTATCGGCTATTGAATTTAAACACGGTGTAGCGAGTGGCGATCCGCTTAGTAATGCTTTAATAATTTGGACACGTGCAACCACTTCTCAATCAAATTTTGAAGTTACTGTTGCTTGGGAACTGGCAAGTGACTCTCAATTTAAAAACATTATTCGCAGCGGGCAAGAACAAACAGATAAAAGCCGAGACTTTACAATAAAAATAGATGTGCAAGAACTTGCTCCAAACACAGAGTACTTTTATCGGTTTATGAGTTTGAATACACAAAGCCCAATTGGCAGTGCTAAAACACTACCAATAAACAATGTTGAACAAGTAAAAATGGCTGTTGTGTCGTGCTCAAACTACCCTGCTGGGTACTTTAATGCCTACACAGATGCCGCTAAGCAAAAAGATTTAGATGTAGTACTGCATTTGGGAGATTACATTTACGAATACCCAATGGGCGGATACGCTACCGAAAATGCCGAAAGCATTGGCCGCCAATTAGCAGCCGATAACAGCGGTGAAATTATTACCCTTAGCGACTATCGTAAACGCTATGCTATTTACAGAACAGACAAAGGCTTACAAGCACTTCACGCTGAAGCGCCATTTATCGCAATATGGGATGATCACGAAGTAACTAACGATACCTATAAAAGTGGTGCTGAAAATCATACCCCTGATGAAGGTGACTTTTTTAAGCGTCGCGCAGCAGCTATTCAAGCCTATTACGAATGGCTGCCAATTAGGCCACCTATGGGCGAACAAAGCCCGCAAATATATCGCACCTTCGATTTTGGTAATTTAATAAGCTTACATATGCTAGATACGCGCGTAATAGCACGCGATAAACAACTCGCTTACAGCGACTACAAAAACCCCGAGACCAAGCAAATGGATGTTGCGCACTTTGTCAGTGATTTAAATAATCAAAATAGGCATTTACTAGGTAACACACAACTAAACTGGCTCACCAGTGCAATAACTAAATCAAATGCAAAATGGCAAGTATTGGGCCAGCAAGTATTGATGACTAAAATGTGGCTACCTACTGAAATATTCTCGCAATCCGATCGCACTAAAATACCTCAGGTGTTAAAAGAGCTTGTTACCATTAAAAAAGCAGTGTTAGCTAATAAAGCGGTAACACCCGAGCAACTCGCACGCGTAAATACTTTAATGCCTTATAATTTAGATGCGTGGGATGGTTACCCAAGCGAGCGCGAAGCATTATACAAAAGCATTACCGCATTAAATAAAAAGTTAGTCGTGGTTGCAGGTGATACGCACAATGCGTGGCATGGCACATTAAAAAATGCAAAAGGCGAAAGCGTAGGAGTAGAGTTTGCAACACCTGGTGTTACATCCCCGGGTATGGAGCATTATTTAGCGCTTAATACAGCACAAGCAAAGCAAATGGCTGACTCGCTTTCATTGTTAATAAACGATTTAAACTATTGTGACTTATCACACCGTGGGTATATGCTACTGACTATTACTAAAGAGCAAATCACAACCGATTGGCGCTATATAGATAACATAAACTCACCAAGCTACAATATTGTTGAACAACACCAAAGTGTTTATAAAGGCTAATACTTTTAAAAAGAAGGTAAATGTATTATTTACCTTCTTTGTATATTTTATAAAACGTGCTTAATTACAAGTATAAAGAAGCGTCCACGAAGCATCACTTCCTGGAAGGCTATTTGTATACCAATTTGCGCTGTATGCATTGCCTTGATATTGCATTTTATCGTCGGTGTTATTGTGAGTAAACGGGCCACCTGAGTAATCTTTGTTCACCCAATTAGGGTATGTATTAATGCCATTACAATCGGTTGAACTTACAACACTGCATCCATTTGTATCAACACTTGTACCAGCGGGTGTATCTGGGCACTGATCAATATCATCATTCACACCATCGTTATCCGCATCGCTTTGTGGCTCAACTACTTCAACAACACAACCTATATTATTAACAGTTTCACCTGCAGGTGTATTAGGGCATTGATCAACACTATCGCTAATACCATCACCATCACTGTCAGTTACTGCACAACCAATACTATCAACCGTTGTACCTGCGGGAGTATTATTGCACTGATCAAGGCTGTTACTTACACCATCCCCGTCGCTATCTAAATCAACATTGCTACTACCACCACCCCAACCTTGAATGATCTCTTTAACTTTAGTACCTGACGCGGTTAGTGAATTCCAACTACCGCCTGGAGTAAATAACGATGCACCTTCGTTTTTATCGTTTAAAGCCCAGTTAGCGTGACTAATATTGTTTGTTTTAAAAAATGCCATCCATGCATCGGTTTCATTGATATTAACACCACCATTGCCATCAGCATTGACTGTTCCCCACTCTGTGGCGAATAGTGCAATGCCGTTATCGAGTGCTGTTTGTGCTTTATTTCGATACGATTGACCATGCGTGCCAGCATAAAAATGCAGAGTGTAAGCAATATTGGCACGATCAATTGGGTTTTGTGATGCCACATCAACATCTTGCGACCACGTAGGCGTTCCAACCACAATTAAGTTATCAGGGTCGATTGCTCTAATTTTATCAATAACTGTTTCTGCGTAAGGCTTAATATCGTTAACCCATGAGATTTGTAACGGCTCGTTATAAATTTCATAAATAACATTGTCGTACTGCCCATATTTGGTAGCTACGTCTTCAAAAAAGCGAACTGCAGTTGCTTGATCGGTATGTGCTTCATGGCTATGAAAATCAATAATAACGTACATATCTTCGCTAATAGCTGCGTTTACAACAGTATCAAGACGGCTCATATTGCCCTCCCAATCAAAGTTCAAACTACCACCAGTACTCGTACCATGGCCAATAGCTGCACGAATTAATGTTGCATTAAATTCAGTTTTTGCCTTTGCTACTGTTTCTGCTGTATAAAATTTTTCAGCGCCCCACCCCGTATTACTCCAAAATAGGCTAGGTCCTGCAAAGCTTGTGTTTTCTCCACCCGCAAGAATTTGATTCCCACTCACCGTTAACTTCTCAACAGCGGCATTAGCCATTGTTGAGCATCCTAATAATAAAGCTAACGATAAGCTCGCCACTTTAAAATCCTTTCTTTTGTGATTATTTGAACTGTTATTCATCGTATTTCCTTAAATTGAAATTATCAGTCGTCATTGCTTGACGTAATAAATTGATAGAAAACCAATACTTAATAATTAAACAAAGTTAATTTGGCGAGCATAAAGTATCATTTATTTATTAACATTAAATGAATAAAAAGGTACAAGGAGAAGGATTTTAATTAACTAAATATCAACAAGTGAGCGATTTAACGAGGTTTGAGGATTTTACTGGGTATATACAGGCATTTACACGATGCGGGCAAAAAATCTCGGTTACAAAAAATATGTATAAAAATGAAAAGGCGGTAATAATAATTATTACCGCCATCAATAATAGCTAAATATCAGGGATAAATATGCGGGAAGAAAATTAATAAGCCAACCAAACCGAGTTCTAATTAAGTGGCTTATTTTTTAGTGGGAAGTACTTTTCTGCCCAAACGGTATGCATCGGCTATGCTCAGCACCCAAATTATAATCATTAAAGGTACATACTTATATTCAGCGAGTTGAGCGCAGGCGTCAGAAGGTTGTTGCGCGGCTTTTAAAATGGCCGTAACCGACATGGGGATTTTTCCGTGTACAATTTCATTTGCAGTACACTGTGCAATCGCAAATATATCTTGAAGGGTTAAAATTAAAAGAACAGAAAAGACACCCGCAAAAATAGCGCCTATAAGGTGTTTTTTTAGAGAAAAATGCCCCGCTCCAGGATAAACAATGGCGGTAAGTAAAGCAGCTTTTAGATCTTGTTTCATTTTTACCTAATATAAATTCACTTTAACGTGATCACATAAAAAAGCCACTTTGCAGTGGCTCAATTAAAATATCAAGTAGTTAAATGTATTATTGTCCACCAAACCCGAGAGTTAACTCAATACCAACAAAGCGAGGTGCTCCTGCAACAAATGTTGGGTTGCCAAATCCCCCTCCAGTATTACCTGCATCAACTAAATACTCTTTATCTAATAAGTTACTAGCAAATACACTAACAGCCCAGTCATCACCATTTGCGATACCTAAGCGCGCACTGACTAATCCAAGCCCAGGTTGGCTAATATCTAAGCCTGATATTGGCGCATTTGCTGGCTCAAAAAACACTTCAGAGCGGTAGCTATATATTAAAGAGCTCGTTAAATTAAGTGAGTTCGACAATTCTGTTGAATAAAACAGCCCCGTACTAAACGTCCACTCTGGTTGTAGTCTAAATTTATTGCCTGCGAGGTTACCGTTATTACTATCATCATCTATTTCAGCATCAAGGTAAGCCGCATTGGCAAAAACCTCAAACTCATTATTAATTAACGCCCTTACCTCAGCCTCTGCGCCAACATTAGTGGCAGAGCCCGCATCAGCAGAAAACGCAACGCCTTCATCATCCTGTAACGTAACCTGAAAGTTAGAGTAATCTTGATAAAATACAGCGACAGAGTAATCTAAACGCCCGTCAAGCGCTTTGCCTTTAATACCGGTTTCGTAGTTCCAAATAATTTCCGCTGGGACTTCTGATATAGAGGCTTCGACATTTCCTTGTTCGTTGTTAGCCGAACTTACTTCAAGTACTTCCGAACGACGCCCTTTTGAAACAGTCGCATACATATTTGTAGTAGGGTTTATTATATAAAGCGCATTAAAACGTGGCAGCCAATCATCATAATCAGCATCGCCATAGAATGTTTCACCATTTGTATCAACCGTAAACAATGGCGCTTGTGTTAAAACACTATTGGGTGCTGCAGAGCTATAACCACTGCGCTTTTCTTCTTTTATATAACGAAGACCCGCTGTTAACTCTAATGCTTCAGTAGTAGCATAAGTTACATCAGCAAACGCTGAGTACGCTTTGTTTTCACCATAGTTTGTAAACTCTAGTGAATATGGCAACTCGTTTACTACACCACCTGTTAATGCTGGCGTTAAAATATTAACGCTACCATCATTATTAATACAAGGAACACCTGAACCCAATACGCCCAAGCAATTTAAAAATATAGACTCCTCTGTACTAAATGGAATACGCTGGCTACCATCTTCTTCAAAGTAACTCACACCAAAAATACTAGTAAACTTATTCTGTGTATAAACAGCGCGTAATTCTTGGCTAAATTGATCGCCCTCAGCAGCTTCTGCAAATTCTAAAAACCATGCTTGCGTACCATCAGCATCAAACACTTCTAAAGAGTCAAAATTACGCCCTGCAGTAATTGAGGTGATTGTTAAATCGTTACTTACATCCCAATTTACAGTCAAATTTAAATCGTTAACTGTGCGCTCTACACCTAAGTCTTTTTTTCCAAACACAGACTCTGCATACGGACTACCTGGCATTTCAACAAAGCTATATGGACTTGTATCACCACCGGTTGGTGCATAAAGCCCATTTTTAAAAGATGTACCCGAGTCATCATTTTTTTCATACGTATACACCAAATCAATCGTTAAATCGTCACTAGGTGTAATACGTAAAGACGGACGATAAGAAAAACGCTCAATAGCATGCATATCATCTTGCTTAAACCCAGCCGGATTTTGGGAGTTACTATCTCCTGCAATATTTTTTATAAACCCATCACGTTCACGATAAGTAAAAGCAACACGGCCTTGCAATAAATCATTGCCACCCGTTACAAAGCCACTAGCACCTTTGGCCGAGTAATTACCAACGGATGCTTTTAATTGAGCCGAAAAATCTTTTTCTGGTTTACGTGTTGCTACACTAATAGCACCTACAGAAGCTGCTGTTCCAAACAGTGTCGCTTGTGGTCCCTTAACAACTTCAATCCCTTCTACATCAAAAAGCTCAAAGTATGAGCCACGAGAGCGTGATACATCTGCTCCGTTATAATAAATAGACACACGAGGGGATGATTGAGACGACCCACTATCAGACGTAATACCACGAATTACAAAGCCCGGGTTGTTAGGGCTTTGCTCTTGAATAACAAGCCCGGGTGTTATTTCAGATAAGGTGTCTAGTTCACCTATACCCAAGCTTTCTAAAAAGTCGCCATCGTAGGCGCTTATTGTTACGGGCACATCTTGTATTGATTGCGCACGCTTTTGAGCAACAACCACTATTTCATCAAGTTCTTTATTTATGGTTTGATCTGCAAAACTATTTGTTGATGTAACGCAAATCATCGCCACAGACAATTTAGTAAGTTTAAGAAAAGGCCGTGTTGTTAATTTATTTTTCATGTTTTTCACTGTTCGTCCGGTTAATTGTTTTTAGGAATGACCAGTAATCTAACGAACTATTACGACTTTTTTACGTCTTATTAATTACGCATTGGTTAAATTGATGTTTCAACTTTATGAAAAACAATAAATTATTGTATTCATATAAAAATTATAATATTGAAAAACTCAGCGTACACTTGTACACTAAAATTCATTCAAATAGTGGTAGGATCTGTTATGTCGTTAGAAGCGCCCTATTCTAAAAAAGAAGAACAACTAAACGTAATTAGCCATGCACTTGGTATTGTATTTGCCGCGTTTGTAATGTGGGATTTATTTAGCCAAGCCACCAGCACTAAAGCATATATTACTACTGCAATTTACGGCAGCAGCCTATTTGTGCTGTTTTTATCATCCACTTTGTACCACGCCAGTATTCAACCGCGCTTAAGAGCCTTTTATAAAAAGTGCGATCACTGCGCCATATACTTATTAATTGCAGGCACCTACACTCCCTTTTTATTAATCTCATTAACCGGTGCTTGGTCATGGGCAACACTTACATTTATTTGGGCGGTGGCACTGGCGGGCGTGGCGTACAAAGTATTTGTAAAAAATGGTAATAAAAAAATATCACTCGCCACCTACTTACTCATGGGCTGGTTTGCACTGGCTATTGTATATCCGCTTTATTCAAGTGTTGATGTAAAAGCACTTTACTGGCTACTTGCCGGCGGTATTTTTTATAGTTTAGGTACATTATTTTACAGCGCTAAAAGCACCCAATTTAGCCACGCTATTTGGCACTTATTTGTTATTGCTGGGTGTGTTTGCCATTATATTTCAATTAGCAATTACGTTTATTGATAACGACTTAAAGTGCACAACAAGCAGCACATCGAAATATTTAGAGGATCACATATGTAAAATCGATATAAAGTCAGGCTCTATATCGATTTAAAATACACTAAATTATATAAATTCAAAAATAATGAGGTCTTTACCCAGCATTATCAACTTTTAAAACCAAAGCAAATCGACCGTCTTTATGTGTAAAACCCCAAACAGAGTTATTGTTATAATTATAACCCCACAAATAAGTCCCACAACTGCTGCTTACATCACTTGGCGCACTACCAGCACCCGATTGAAACATAACGCTAAAGTCATCCGAGTAAGAGGTAGCAGTAAAGCAGTTTTCATCTAAAAACGCGTCCCAAACACCCGTTTCTTCATTGTATCGACCAATAGTTAAAGTAGATAAATCAACGCCTTCGGGAGCTGTTATTGCAATCGCCATTGCATCGGCGTCATCTTCAGCGGTGATCACACCATCTCGAATAACATTTGTTGGATTATCGGTTTCCACTGCATCTTTATCAAAAAACAACTCTGAAGGAGAGCTGGTTTGCACAAATCCGTTTGTGTTTTTATATGAGCCATCTTGGTTTAAATTACCATTAATGTACAAAATATCAGATACAGTTGTAGCATCCTCGTCAGTAAACCAGCTCAATGACAATAATTCATTCATTGCTTGCTCTTCTCGAGGAATACTATAAGCATCAGCAAAGATTGTATATTCACCTTTACCTGTCCCTAAATCATCTTGATAGTTTGCATCAACGCCCACCTGCTTTTTATCTTGGGTATCGGTAGTTAACACTTCAACACTGTTATACGTTAAATTAAAACCATCTAAAATAGCCGCTTGCGTACCAATATAACCGGCTTCATCAGGTGTTTTTGTTGTTGCCCAATAAGATTCGTAAGGAGAAACAACACGCTGTAACGCATCGCTCGTATAGCTTGCACTATCACCTACATTCCATTCAATAGGGATAATTTCTTCAATGGTTTTACCTGCTGAATCAACATCATATTGCACCCAAGCATTTTGAGGTTCATCCCAATATGTGCCCATGTTCATATCTGCTTCTGAGAAATTAACCGGTGCATAATAGTTTTTAAACGTAATTTGACGACCATTAACTTCAACAATCACAAATGAAATTTTGTTTGACTTTTCATACTTAGTTAAATCTTTAGTGTACTGACTATTTGTTCCTTCGTAGTCACCTACTTGAGCAAAATTATCCTGCGCTAAACCCGTTTCATATTTATCATGAATACCATAACGATTGTTATACGCTTTCCAAGATGCATTACCGGCAACAATTTGCGTAAAGCCAACAGATGGATTCGAATTATCTGGATGAATTAAGCTACGAGAGTATTGATGATCGTGCCCAGCAATATAGTTAACTTTATATTCACTCAATAAATTAAGGACGTTATCCATTAAGCCAGGTGAAGACTCATCTTGCAGCTGTAAATAACCTAATTGACCAGTATCAAGCCCTAATATACCTGGCTCAGTTTCATCCTCATCTCCACTTGTACCATCGCTTTTTAACGAACTAATATAGTCAAAATATTCATCATAATTATAAACAGACGGACGCTTTTTGGTTGATAAAGCTTCATGACCAAACATAACGATATGATCAACCGTAGTCCCTTTTGTTTCTAAAACATTTTTTAACCAATCATAAATAAGAAGCCAAGTACCTTCATAGTTAACAGACACTAAATCACTGGCATAAAAGTCTATAGCAATAAATAGGGTATTGTTTTGAACGGTATAGTACATAAGATCTTCAATACCTTCGTAACCCACTATTTCGCCGCTTTCTAACCCTTTGCTTAATAGTTTTCCTGGGTATTGTTGATACAAATTGTACCCTTGATCGAATTCCTGTGAATCTGCATCGGTATAAGCATCAACACCATTATCCATATTATTAACAGAGCGATTATCGGTAGTATCCACAGAAGTAGTAAACCAACTTAGCCAATCATAACCGTCTACAATTTCGTGATTACCACGCACAGGTAAAACAGTCATTCCGGCTTCAGTTAAAGGCGTGCCAACCTTATTCATCCATTCAACATATTCATTTTCTGTGCGTACATCGGTCATATCACCTACGGCGAGTACAACTGAAACCCCCTCTTCTTTTATCTTAGAAACAATAGGGTCAACTAATAAAGCAGGAAGGTGTTTAAAATCATAAGGCGTATCTGAACGTTCACTACTTGCGATTTCGACCGGCACGCCGCCAGCAACAAGCGGATCTCCATTTTCATCAACAAAAATAGCGTTATAAGGGTCAGATACGTCAATCTTCCAACCTTCACCATCAAAAATGTCATCATTATTAACGTCATAACCAATATCGACAGATAACGTTATACCATCGTAGGTATGTGTAATTGTTTGTTTATAATCATCATCATCTCGACCTTGAGTATCGGGTATAACCGCAAAGCGCCAAACATTATCACTATTATTTTCTGCAAGTTTATTAGCTCCTTGCGTCACCGTAGTACTTACCGTAGTACTTACCGTACTTTCATTTTCAACTTGATCAGAATTTTTTGTTGAATCTAAATTATCAGAACCACATGCAAAAAGAGCATTGGAAATAACAACTATTAAAGCGGTTTTGCTTAAAGCCTTCATTAGGGTATTTACCTATTATTTAATTATAATTTTATGGCAACTTAGCTTCACAGCTGCCAAATAGAAATAAAGTAAATAAGGTACAGGGGAAGTATTACAATTTTATGGAAATTAACGTGATATAAACCTGAAGTGAAAATTATTAATTTGGGGGCAAATAGTAATACGCAAACAAATTAAACAACAATTAAGCAAGACAGCCACACCTAAATTTAGGATGGGTGATGAGATGGACGCTCCCCAAAACGGCGTCAATGCGCCAAACTGGTAATTGAACTCACTCAGTTAAAAGGGAACGT